>JAYTUY010000156.1:0-20510 GCA_043744275.1 Saprospiraceae bacterium | reverse complement strand
TGTAATTCGTAAGAGCCGTATGAAGTGAGAGTTTCAAGTACGGTTCTGTGAGAGGGTAAGGGCAACTTTTTGGATGCCCTCGCCCTACTCGACTTTTTTGTAAAAAAAAAATCTGTGTAAATCTGCCTAATGCGCGTCATCCGCGTTCCAATTATACCACACGATAATAAATCTGTTTGAAATGCCCTTGTTCCAAGTAATTGGGACAAGGGTTTTTTACCCCCTCAGTATTTCTTATAAAAAATTCATTTAAGTCGCTGTTTTATTGTTTTAAATCAATATCTTTAGCCATATAAAATTAAATGAATGATAACATCCAAATTTACAAATGCCGTAGTCATCATAACAGGTGCGGCTTCAGGAATGGGGCAACACATGGCTGTTCAATCGGCTCAAAAAGGCGGTTATGTCATAGCCACAGACGTTAATGAAACAGGATTGGCTGAAACTCAAGCGATGGCAAAAGCCTTAGGTTTTAATATTGAAATACAACATTTAGATGTTTCAAATAAAGCCAATATTGATGCTTTTGCTGAAAAAACGTTGCCTATTTTAAGCAATCGGAAACTCATTCTCATCAATAATGCAGGTATCGGCTTGATGTCGGGCAATTTTAATGATACGCCATTGGAAGATTTTGAAAACCTCCTCAATATCAATCTTTGGGGCGTTATCCGCATGACAAAGGCTTTTTATCCATATTTGATAGCGCAAAATGAAGGGCATATTGTGAATATTTCAAGTGTGTTTGGCTTGGGAGGTGTCATGTTTCAATCAGCATATTGTACGGCTAAATTCGGCGTGAGAGGTTTTACTGAAACCCTCCGCATGGAATTGATTGAAACCAATATTCAGACAACGTCCGTACACCCAGGCGGCATTAAAACCAATATCGTCCGTAATTCAACCTTAAAAGGTCAATTTGCTACTCCAGAAATGCTCGCTCAATCGGTAGAACAATTTGATAAGAATGCACCGACTACTGCTGAAAATGCTGCTCAACAAATATTGAATGCTGTAGAAAACAATAAAAAACGCTTGCTTATTGGGTATGATGCTAAATTGATAGACCTCATCATCCGTTTATTCCCTGTTTCTTTTACTAAAATATTTATTAGGCAAATGGAAAAAACGTTTACGAATCCTTATAAAAATAAGGGATGAAGCACCCCCTCAGTAAAAACACGTATTGAATACTACTTTTTTAAAATTCTATAATTTTTAAAATGAATATGGATTATCAAGTAGGCATTATCGGCGCAGGATTTGGCGGAATAGTTGCCGCATTAAAATTGAAAGAATCGGGTAGAGATTCATTTGTTATTTTTGAAAGAGCTTCTGAAATCGGCGGCACTTGGCGCGACAACACTTACCCAGGTTGTGCTTGCGATGTGCCTTCTCATTTATATTCCATTGCCTCTATGCCAAATCCCGATTGGAATTATAAGTTTTCAAAACAACCCGAGATTTTGAATTATCTTAAAAATGTGGTGACTCAAAAGGATTTAACACCGCATATTCGCTTGAATAGCGATATAGTTGAATTGAAATTCATCGAAACCGAAGGGCTTTGGCAAATCACTGATAGGGTGGGCAGGCAAACAACTGTTAAGTTTATTATTTCATCAACGGGTCCTTTGAATCGCCCTATTATTCCCAAAATTGAAGGCTTGGACACTTTCAAAGGCATTCATTTTCACTCATCTCAATGGGATAAAACGTGCGATATTAAAGGCAAGAGGGTAGCGGTGATAGGCACGGGCGCAAGTGCTATTCAAATAGTGCCCACAATTGCGTCCGATGTTGCGCAACTCAATGTTTTTCAACGCACGCCTGCATGGATAACGCCTCGAAGGGATAGGAAAACTTTGGGTTTTGAAAAAGCCTTGTATCGTTTTGCTCCTGCTACTCAAAAATTTATGCGAGAGGGCTTTTATTGGATCAATGAGTTTTTAGGGAAAGCCTTTGTCGGCAATCAAAATATTTATAAAATATCCAAATTTGTTTCTTTACAAAAATTAAAAAGTGAAGTCAAAGACACTGAAACGCGAAGGAAGTTGACCCCTCAGTATAATTTAGGTTGTAAGCGTGTTTTGGTCTCTGATGATTATTATCCAACATTCAATCGCTCCAATGTCAAACTGATAACAGATAGTATTGAAAAAATTACTGAAAATAGCATCATCACAAAAGATGGTGAAGCGCATGAAGTCGATATAATTGTCTTCGCCACTGGTTTTGAATCGGCTGATTTAAACCTTTACACAAAAGTATTCGGCATAAAAGGCACTAATTTGATTGATGAATGGTCAAAAACAGGTGCAGAAGCTTTTCATGGCACAACAGTAGCTGGCTATCCAAATATTGCTTTTTTATTAGGACCGAATACAGGTTTAGGGCATAATTCCGTGATTCACATGATGGAATCTCAAATGAATTATGTGATGAATTACCTTGAAATCTTAGAAAAAAATGGTGAAAATGCTTATTTAGATGTGAAGCCCTCTGTTCAAAAGCAACACAATGAATCGGTTCAAAATCAATTTGAAGGAACGGTTTGGGCGTCGGGCTGCAAGAGTTGGTACATGAATAAAAACGGACAAAACACAACGCTTTATCCACGTTTGACGGTTCAGTTTAGAAAGGAAACTCAAAAAGTGAATGTTGAAGATTATATAATTACTTGCAGCAATTAGTTTTGGAAAATAAATAAATAATTTTGATACTACGTATCATCAGAAAATCTTAAAACCTGTGGTTATTATAAACATTTTGACTCTCCGAGTCATTAAATGTGAGAATTCAAATGACTCGGAGAGTCAAAATATTTATAATAATCGTGATTTGAGGCACTTCCTTTTGACACGGAGTGTCAAAATATTTATCTAACTATTTGACTTTCAATGCTTAAAAAGGTGGGGGTCAACGTTAAATTAAAAACCATTATCATGCGCATCCTATTCATACACGGCTTCGGAGAAGATGAAGCCATTTTCAGTAAAATTACGCCTGCCATAGCGGGCGAACACGTCCTACTCAATGTGTGGGATTTATTGGGCAATGAACCACGCCCTGACATCAATGTCTTGGATTTTGCTAAAGAAATCGTCGATAAATATGCGATTAACAAAGAAGATGTCATCATTGGGCATTCAATGGGCGGTTGGATTGCTTATTATATCAAGCATTGGACAGGCAGCCCAATCATTCAAATCGCCTCTATGACACAAATTGACAGGGTCATTTTACCCATCTCTAACACCAGTGTCATTTATTGGTCAGTCCGCAACGGCTTATTTTTTAATCGTTTTCAAAAAGGACTTTATACCTTTTTTGGCTATAAAAACAAACCTTCCAAAGAGATTTTCAGAACCACATTTGATAGGCTGATTAAAGGCAATAAAGAAAATGCCATCAACCAACTCCGCCTCATCCTCACGCCCGTACCCGAACAGGTGACCGTTCAACCTGACTTACGCATCCATGCCCAAAAAGACATTGTCGTTCGCCCCCCACGTGAACCGTTTCATTTGGTTTCAGGCGACCATTTTACCCTTTACACCAGTCCGCAAGAGGTTTATGAACCGATTGTTGCTTTTTTGGAAAGATAAATGGTTTTTGGATTTGATAAAAAACGATTCAATATAATAAAGTAGAGATGCACGTCCGTGCATATTCACTCTACTACAGAGACGCGGTCATGTTTCTTTACCACAGAGACGCACGACCGTGCGTCTCTACTACCATGTGTTTGAATTGTTTATCCCTTTTTATCATTGAATGAATCTTTACCCCAGTTTGAAGGATTATTGACTATGTAATTTTTAATGTTCCAATATTCAATTTCATTTCTGATAATATGGTCGTGATAATTGGGTTGAAAAAAATGATTTTTGCGATTATATTTGGGTATCGGCAATTGATGTTTATCAATGTCATCATCAATTTTGGTATTTACCGCCGATTTGAACCCTGCCATGAATGATGAAATGGATTCTGGTAAACGAATGGGGGAATTGCGTTTAATTTGTGGCATATCAAATGGCGATGGCGCGTGTGGCGATGGCGCGTGTAGAGACGCACGGCCGTGCGTCTCTACGGTGTGCCCATTAATAACCCCATCAATATCCCCGACGGAGTGCCCATTATTACCCAAATCATTGCCCCCATCTTTCCCATTATGACGAATTTCCACAATGGCGTGCAAATGATTGGGCATTAGTTGAAATTCGTCCAAAAACAATTCCTTGCGTATATCGAACGATTTTAACCATTCTGTCTCAACGATTTTGCCAAAATCGGACAAAATTATTTCATTATCCACGATTTTATCCAAATTAGATACCCGATTTTGGGTAACAATGGTCAAAAAATACAAGGCATCTGCCGAATAATCCCAATAGGGTCTTCGGTGCGATTGGATGCGGTATTTGTTGTTGAATTTTTTCATATATTAAATAAATTCGATTATAAAAATAAGTGGGTAAATGTACAATTTAAAAAATTGTCTCCTATCAAACATGCCCCCTCAGTAAAATAAGAAAATCAAAAGCCTTTTGCCTCATATGATAGGATTTTGTTTTTTATATACATAGCACTTCACTCAAGGCATAATAATTGGTTCAAAATACTGAGGGGGTACAAAACATTCAACTACTCTCTACGTAAAAATTTGTATTGTACAATAAACCAATAACAATATGACTGTTCAAAACGGCTATTTATTATTTGATACAGAAAGAGCAGAAAAGGATGATAAATTCAGAGATGCCGAATTGCGTCCTTATCAAATCGAGAGCAAAAACGCTATCTTAGATGCTTGGGGAAGCGGCTGCCGATCCATTATGTATCAATCTCCAACAGGCAGTGGAAAAACGGCTACTATTGCTTCTATTGTCAAAACCTTTGCAGTTAAAGGCTATAAAACCTTGACATTGGCTCATCGTGATGAACTCGTGGACAATATTAGACGGGAATATGACGAGTTATTTGGCATCGAAACGGGCGTTATCAAAGCGGGTTTGAAGCGGGATTATTCGATTCATCATCAAGTGGCGAGCATTGCCACATATGTGAATGCGATGGATTTTGACCCTGATTTGGTTATTACGGATGAAGGGCATCATTGCATTGCACAGACTTATATGACCATTTATGCTGCTCACCCACATGCCAAACTCCTCATGGTAACTGCCACGCCTTATCGACTGAGTGGTTTAGGATTTATGGATATTTGCGATGACATTGTGTTGAGTTTGTCGGTTGCTCAATTAGAAAGAATGGGCAATTTGATACCTGCTCGCCTATGGGCAATGACGACCTATACGCATGACCAAATCGCTGAGATTCATATTGTGAAAGGTGAATATTCGGAATCTGAAATGGCTGAATTATTGAGTGAAACACGTCAAATAATGTCAGTAGTTGATACTTATATTGAAAAAGGAGAGGGTAAACAAATGATGCTTTATGCCACAACGGTGAGCCATTCTAAAAAATTGGTTGAAGCATTTGAATGGCGAGGCATTCGGGCTGGTCATGTGGATGGAAAATCCAAGGATAGAAAAGAAATTTTTGCACAATTTATTAATAAAGAAATTCAGGTTTTATCCAATTGTGAAATTGCAACTGAGGGGAATAATATACCCTGTATCGAAATCATCGGTTTGGCTCGAAAGACCAAATCGCTTTCTATGTACCTTCAGATGGTTGGTCGGGCATCGCGCCCGTGGGCTGACAAAACAGAGTATCTTCTATTCGATTTTGTTGACAATTATTGGGAACATGGTTTGCCCAATCGAGAGCATGATTGGAGAAGTCATTTCAAAGGTATTTCCAAACAAGAGAGAAAAAATAGAGTAGATGATGGATTGGAAAGGCAATTTATGATACAAGCTGAAACAGGTGAAATTTTTATTACCCATTTAGCCAAACTGCCTGATGGATTCAGAGGACAAATTTTGAGAGAAGTTGATCCGCTCAATACAAAATATGCTGAAACATTGCGCAAGAGACAAGAGAAACTCGATGAAGCGGCGCGTAAAATAAGGGAAAAAGAAGAAGCCATTGAAAGAAAACAAGCTGAAATTCAACGCCGTAAGGATGAAAAACTTGCCGCCATTCAGCGTATTAAAGACGCTAAATTGGCTGAGATTCAGCGGAGAAAAGATGCCATTGAAGCGGAGATTCAAAGAAAATTAGCTTTGAAACAAGCTAAAGAAGATAAGATAGAAGCAAAAAAACAAGCCAAACTTCAAGAAATAGAAGATACCAGATTAGCCAAAATTAGAGATGAAGAAAGAAGAGAAGCCAGCTGGAGAAGAAGCAAATTGATTATTGGCATTCAATCTGATGCTCATTTTAGGAGGATTGAAGAGAAAAAAGCCCTCTATAATCAGCAACGAGAAGCTGGAAAACAACGGCAAGCCGATTTAGATGCCATTTTTGCAAAATCAAGAGAAGAGCGAGAGTTAACAGGGCAATATTTATGGGAAGATTATAATAAACAGAGAGACTTCATGAGTGCCCAGTATAAATTAGAAAAAACTGAAACCGCCGACCAAGGCATTTATCACCGAATGGAAATGCAATTTGAAATCGGTATCAGGATGACGCATAGTTTCAAGTCATCCATAGCTCGCGTTTGTACTTATTGCAGTCAAAAACGCTATCCACAACCCACTCGCAATCAATTGATTCACATGACTCAAATATACTGGACGACTGAGGGGTTGTTCACCAAAGGGCAATTTGAGAATGCGATAGCGGCGGCATTATAAATCATTAAGTTTACAAATTGAAAAGCCACTTGCTTCATACAAGTGGCTTTTTTCTGTTCTATACTGAGGGGCTTCGATTTCGGATGTGGGATTTCGGATTTCTGAAACGCGCCGACATCCGAAATCCCACATCCGAAATCCTAATATCCTGGATTTTGAGTCAAAGTAGGCTTGCCATCCAAACTGCTGTTGATGATTTCAGCTTGTGGAATGGGGAAATATTCATGCTTGCCAGCTACAAATTTCGCCCCTTTCAAATACGTCTGCTTATTTTGCTGAAAAGTGATGTAATCGTTGATGACTTTATCAGCAATTTTCCAACGTACTAAATCGAAAAAGCGGTGACCTTCCATAGCCAGTTCAAGGCGCGTTTCGTTGCGAACAGCGTCCCGAGCCGCTGTTTTGTCAGTCCACGGAGTGGTATAAGTACCGATTTTATAATTGGGTTGGTTGACAGGCGTTTGTACAAAACCTGCAGTATTGCTGGCACGGGTGCGGATAAGATTCACATATTCCCGAGCTTTATCAACTGTACCAATTTCTACTTCGCACTCTGCCAACATCAAAAGGACGTGCGCATAGCGAATCATGCGATAATTATTGGCATTTTGACGAGCATTTGAAGCGGCTGTTTTGCCAATGTCACTCTTATAAGGTGAGCTTTTCTTAGGTGAAAAAGGTCCAGCATATGCCACGTCTCGAACATAACCTGCGAGGTGCAAGCCCCAATCTAAATACTGAATACCCTGCCGACCAACTGTCCAATCTAAGCGTGGGTCAACGGGGCCAGTGTAAGTTTGCGAATTAATACCAGGTATATCTGTGGCGTTTGGATTGGCATCAGGCAGACCTGTTGTTGCATCCGTTTTGTAGGCATTGACCAGACTTTGAGTCGGTTGGAAAAATCCACAACAGGTTGTAACAGGACTACCAGTGTAGGGATAATTGAGCGTTCCACCCCGATTGCCATTGTTGTTGATAGCGGCACCATCATTGATTGAAAACTCAACTTCCAAGATAGATTCCTTATTATTATTGGTTTCAGAACGGAAATTATCATGAAATTTAGCCATCAAATCATACTGTTTGCTATTCACAATGGCTTCAAAAAGAGGTTTTGCTTCAGCTAATTTATTTTGAAACATATAGGCTTTACCCAACATTGCAGCGGCTGCCCATTTGGTTGCTCTACCTGGCTGTCCTGCCCAAGTAGCGGGGAGATTGTCGTAGGCAAATTTCAAATCATCTACGATATTGGGCCAAATGTCCTTGCTATTGGGGATTTTTGTACTGTTTGGTTCGGCTGGATTGTAGGTTTTTTCATCTACATAAGGCACATTGTTCCACATTTTTTTGGCTTCAAAATGATAATGTCCTCTTAAAAAACGAGCTTGAGCAATGGCTTGCGTCTTTTCAACGGCTGTCATATCAGTCGCTTTGTCAGCTGCTTGAAGCACATCGTTTGAGCGTGCCACGCCATCATATACTGCCCGCCATTTACCTCTGAAATGGATGAGCGCAGGGGTGGTATTATAGGATTCTATCAAAGCGATTTCAGGTTGGTCATTAGAATCCGAACCTTTGACAGCATTATCCGCTGTCACTTCGCCATATACCCAATTGCAGGCTGAACCTTGCCAATCTGAAAAGGCTGAACCGACGTTGGTTTGTACGCCATCTATCATGGAGTAAGCCCCTACCAAAAGTAAGTTGACGCCTATTTTATTTTGTAGGCTGCTTTGATCCAAAACGCCTAATGGTTTGACTTCAAGAAAATCATTTTGGCAAGCCGTTGAAAAGAGAGTCAACAACAAGGCTGACATGATAATTTTACTATATTTTTTCATTTTTTTAAATTAAAAAATTTTTTAATAAAAAAATTCAATTAGTTCTTATTTGGAACTTTAAGAAATCCAATGGGTTTTAACCCATTGCTTTTAAGAAAAGCACTATCAATGGGTTAAAACCCATTGGATTTTTCGGTCAATTTTTTTAAAGTGTTAAAATAGAATTAGGAATTTTCAATTAGGAACTACAATTAATCAATAAAATTTAGAAAAATACTGAGGGGGTAAATTTCCTAATTCCTAATTCTCAACTCCTAATTTTTTTAAAATCCAACTCTAACACCAAACAACAATGCTTTGTATGATGGATAAGCACTTTCATCTACACCCAACATACGATCACTGCCTGTGGCATAGTTTCGAGCATTGATGTCAGGGTCAAGACCTGTGTATTTGGTAATGGTCAAAAGGTTTTGTCCTTGAAAATATACGGCTAAATTGTCCATACCAATTTTTGAAATAACATTTGATGGAATGTTATAAGTTAATTGGATATTGGTTAACCGAAAATAGCTGCCATCTTCCAAATAATAGGTACTTGGCGTAGAGCTGATGGTTTCTTTAATACCAAAAATGGCTAATTTGGCATCTGTTTTTCCTGGCAACCAAGAGTCATTTAAAGCCGTTTTGCTTCTATTGCCTGCAAAAGTTGGAAAATCTGTCCAATAACGAGTAAAGTTAAAAATCTTATTGCCTTGAACGCCTTGACCCATCACATCTAATGCGAAGCCTTTATAATTGACGCCTAAATTGACTCCATATGTAAAATCAGGGTGTGGACTACCGATGAAACTGATGTCGGAATTGTCAACTTTTCCATCTCCGTTAGAATCTTTATATTTAAACATGCCTGCCTTATTGTAAGTGCCGCCGAATTGTTTTAAATATTCACTGCCTTCTTTGTCCGTTTGAAAAATACCATCAATTGTTAAACCATAGAAAGAAGCAATCGGGCGACCTTGTTGCGTGTAAGAGACGGTGCCAGTAGGCAAACGCAAGTTTGAAAAACCAGGGTAAAGAGTCAGAGGATTACCATTGGTTTTGACAACCTCATTTTTATAAGTTGCAAAAATACCATTGATGCTGAATGACAAATCTTTATTGATTGTACCATCGTATCCTAAGCCCAATTCAACACCTTTATTCACCATCTCGCCGATGTTGCGGAAAGGGGCAGAAGCTACGCCTTGAGTCAATTGGATTTCAACGGGGAACAACATATCTGTTGTGCGACGGTTGAATACGTCTATTGAAAAGTTTACTTTATCCTTCAAAAACTTAGCATCCAAACCGAAATTTGTAGAGGTCGTGGTTTCCCATTTAGCTTGAGAATTACCAAATTGGGTCAATTCATAACCTTGTAAAGAAGATGTTGGCGAGCCATTTAAGCTATAGAAAGAGCTTTCAGGTGAAGAACCGAAAGTTGAAAAAGAGTTGTAATTACCAATCTCTTGATTACCTGTTTGACCCCATCCTGCGCGTAATTTCAAGAAACTCACAGGTAGATTTTTCATAAAGTTCTCCTTTGTCACAATCCAACCCGCACTGACTGAGGGGAAGTAAGCGACTCGAAAATCAGGAGCAAAACGAGAAGAACGGTCACGCCTGACAGTACCATCCAATAAATAACGGTCATTGAAAACGTAGTTAAGTTTGCCAAATTCAGACGCTAAACGCCATTCTGCCGCCGCATTTGTATTGGTCAAATCTTTTGAACCTGAGTTCAAAAACCGATTGGAAATATCGTCTGAAACGAAGTTGGTTCGCCCAGCGGATAAGAATTCAAAATAGCTTTTAATAGATTCTGTACCAACTATGAAATTGAAGCGGTGTTTATCAGCAAAAGTTTTGCTGTATGTCATGGTATTGTACCAAGTCCAAGTCCATTCGTAAGTGTTATTGGCTTGCAATTGATTGAAACCCACCATTTCAGCTGCCTCTGGATTGTTCGCTCTATAGTTGCGATTGTTGTATAAATCATAATCTATACCGAAACTGGACTTGAAAGTAAGGTCTTTCATCACCTCCACATCGGCATAAATATTACCAAAAACGCGCACGTTTTTATTATGATTGTCTTTATTGCGAAACAAATCTGCCACAGGATTACTTGAATTGCTCAAAGCGGGATCGCCAAAAGTGCCTGCAAAATAACCTTTAATGTCATTCAGTGGAATAAATGGCTGCAAGCGGTGAATAAATGCTACTGCATTGCCTTCATTTTGATTGCCATTCAATTGTCCAATTCTATCAGCATATGCCACTTGTATGTTTTCACCAATTTTGATACGTTTGGCAACTGTAAATTCTGTATTGGCTCTCACAGAATAGCGTTTGAAATTGGTATATTGCATAATGCCTTCTTGGTCAAAATAGTTGAAACCCAAAGCATAACGAGCATTTTCAGAAGCACCCGAAACACCCAATTGGTGATTTTGAATAGGTGCAGTTTTGAAAACTTGATCAAACCAATCTGTTCCTGTCTTATCAACAGCATAAATCAAATAACGCCCTGCAAAATTATAAAGGTTCGGATCTGCTTTCGGGTCTCCTGCTAATACGCCTCCAACAGGTGTTACGAAATCGGGATAGCGAGGTGTAGCAATCGCCCCACCGAAGAAAGGCACATTGGGATATACTGGCGTCGCTGGCAATTTGCCATCCACCAAAGCACTTTCATTGGATAAAAGCGTTCTACCACGCCAATATAAATCAAGATACTCTTTAGAATTGAGCAAATCGAATTTTTTACCTGCTTTTTGAGTGCCATAATAGGCATCGTAAGTGATTTTCGATTTGCCTAATTTGCCTTTTTTAGTTGTAATAATCACAACACCATTTCCTGCTCGTGAGCCATAAATAGAGGCAGCCGATGCATCTTTCAAGACTTGAACTGATTCAATATCGTTGGGATTGATAGAGGTCAAACTCCCTTTTGTCGGCGTTCCATCCACGATATATAAAGGTGAGTTGTCGTTTATCGTTCCAAAACCACGCACCCGCACCATCACACCGCCCCCAGGCGAATTGTCGTTACCAACCGTCACCCCAGCAATTTTACCTTGCAAAGCTTGACCAAGATTGGACGCTGGTACGTTGAGCAATTTCTTCGATTCTAAGGAAGCAACTGCCCCCGTAATGTCTCGTTTCGATTGTGTACCGTAGCCAGTTACCACCAATTCTTGAAGCGTTTTGTTGTCTTGCTCCATAGTCAGATTAATAGTATTGGCATCGCCTACAACAATTTCCTGTGTTGTATAACCCACCGAAGACACAACAAGCGTTGACCCTAAAGTTGCTTCAATATTAAAATTGCCATCTCCATCTGTTACAACACCCGAAGATGTTCCCTTTATGGCAACCGTAGCACCCGGCAAGCCGCCACCATCATCCGAAATTTTTCCTGAAATTTTCTTTTGAGCCATCGCCGTTGTGAGCGTTGCCAAAAGAAATAAACAAGGTAAAAAGAGTTTTTTGAATAAATTTTTCTTCATTTTCATCATCCAGTTTAGTTAATTAAATTTAGATAGTTACAGAATTTGATTTGAGATTTTTAGTATTAAATGATAATGACCCCCTCAGTATTTTAGAAAAATTAAACTCTAATATCCATCATTGTGGATTGAATCCGACTTTTCTCAGCCATAAAACAAGCAATATGGCTTTCAATAGATTGATCAATAGTAGAGGTCAATAGAGCAGGGTTTTTCTTTGAAACAGCTTTGATAAAATCAGCGACTAAATGCCAATCTCCGCCACCATGTCCTGATTTTTCATAACCATCTACATCTGTCACTTTCACGTCGATGACTTCATTTTTCAAGGTTTTGAAATCATGAATCGTAAAAGTATCCATATCACCTTCTATAAAACCCATGCTGCCCATAATGCGCGTCCGTCTGCCATGATAAGGGGCAAAAGCTTCCATTGAAAAATTGGCAGTGATGCCGCCTTCAAATTGCATGGAGGTGACATAATGGTCGGGCTGATCGTTGTTCATGCGATAGACGCAGCGTCCATAATCCGTTGTTTTCAGAGCTTCCATAATCGCATCGCCTTGCTTGGCGGGGTCTTCGGGTAGGTCAAAAACCCGAATGCGTTGTCGTTGTTGATGATAAATCCGAATAGCCGAGTATGGACATTCTTTTTCAATGGTACACCCCTCAGTACAGCGGTTCGTACTGCCCGCTGGCGCATTTTCTTTCTTAAACCATTTCAAATCACCATAGGCGGCAATGCTTTTGAACGGTTTGTCAACCATCCAGCGCAATATATCTAAGTCGTGGCAGGATTTGCCTAATATAATAGGTGTGGTTTCTTTTGAATTGTGCCAATTGCCTCGCACGTAGGAGTGGCTCATGTGCACGTGTTCGATGGGTTCAAAATGTTGAATACTGACCACTTCTCCAATGCGTTTCTCTTGCAGCAATTTTTTGAGTTTGACAAAATATGGCGCATATCTTAAAACATGACAAACGGCTACGATACTGCCTGTCTGTTTGGCTTTATGCAAAATATCTCGACATTCTTTTTCAGATGGTGAAATCGGTTTTTCCAACAAAATATCATATCCCATACTGAGGGCTTTCATGCAAGGGGCATAGTGCAAACGGTCGGGCGTAGATATAACAATGGCATCAGCAAATTTTGGTTTTTTAAACACATCTTCCCACGTCAAAAACTGATTTTCAGGAGCAATTTTATGCTTTTCTGAAAAACGCTCACGCCTTATGGCAATAGGTTCTGCCACGCCAACAAAATCCATTTGCTCAGGATAAGCGGCGGCGAAATTGCCATAAACTGTTCCTCTGTTGCCTGCCCCTAATACGATTGCTGTTACGGGCTTTTCAGGTTTTTCAGTAAAAATGGGCAAATGTAAAAACTCATTTTCACCTTCATTGGCAAAAGAAGAATAGGGAATAAGCGGTAAACCCAATGTAGAAACTAAAGTTTTTAATAAGTGGCGACGAGACCAGGGTGCATTTTTCATAGAGTTAAAAGTGAGAGTTTGAATGATATGCTAAGGTAAATAAAAAACATGACCACAATATTAATTTTATACAATAAATTTTTTATTTTTGAGAATATTTAAATTTAAAATTTGAATCTCACTACATAATTAGAATATTATTTTCCAATATATTATGACCAATCTACACAATCGCTTTCTGGCTTTAGATGTTTTTAGAGGAATGACCGTTTGTTTCATGATAATTGTGAATACGCCCGGTGATAAAATCAATCGCTTTGCTCAATTGGTTCATGCGGATTGGCATGGATTTACCCCTGCGGATTGGGTTTTCCCTTCATTTCTTTTTGCAGTTGGCAATGCTTTGGCTTTTGTGATGCCTAAATTTTTAAACACACCCCCTCAGTCCCGATTGGTTCGGGATTTCGTTAGCACTCAATATTTTCTTCAAAAAGTCATCAAAAGAAGTGCTATCATCTTTCTATTAGGTTTTTTGATGTATTGGTTTCCTTTTATGAAATGGAATGAAGCAGGGCAATTGGTCGGAAAGCCATTTTCAGATACTCGCATAATGGGCGTTTTGCAACGCATCGCCATAGCCTATTTTGCAGGTTCATTGATTGTATATTTTGTTGAAGCAAAGAAAATTATAGGCGTTTCAATCGCTATTTTATTAGGCTATTGGGCAATTCTGATGGGATTAGGCGATGCAAATGACCCCCTCAGTCCCGAAGGTGTCGGGATTTCGCAATGGCTCAATATCCAAGGCAATGCGGTGTATAAATTAGACCATTTTCTGTTTGGCGACAATCATTTATACAAAGTCAATGGCACTATCCCCTTCGACCCTGAAGGTTTATTGAGCACTTTGCCAGCCATTGTCAATGTTTTAGCAGGTTATTTAGCGGGTCAATATATTATAAAATCAGGTAAAACATATGAAGCATTAGCTAAACTGCTCTTGGTCGGTTTTATTTTAATACTCATTGCAGAAGCTTGGAATTGGGTTTTTCCTATTAATAAAAGATTGTGGACAAGCTCTTTTGTTCTTTATACGGTGGGTTTAGATTTGGGTATCCTCGCCGCTATCATCTATTTGATTGATTTTAAAAACATCAAAACAGGCGTTCATTTTTTCACCGTCTTTGGAAAAAATGCCTTATTTATCTACCTTTTATCTGAAATATTGGCTATTTCATTAAAATTCTCCCGTGTTACGTGCGAGCAGTCTTATTTTAAATGGACATATCATGTGCTTTGTGAACCCATCGGCGGTAAAATAGGCTCATTGGTTTTTGCTATTGGTTTTATGCTCGTTTGTTGGGGAGTGGGGTATTGGTTGGATAAGAAGAAGATTTACATTAAGGTCTGATTTTAAGTACTTGTCTTGCACCTCAATCATTCACCATTTAACATTTAACATTCATCATTTTCAAACTTATGAAAAGAAAAACGTTTCTAAAAACATCTTCCGTATTGGTAGCAGGTGGCTTATTGTCTCCTTTTTTATCATGTAAAAAACAAGCTAAAGTGGTGCGAAAAAATTGGGCAGGTAACTATGAATATAAAGCCGAAAATCTCTATAGCCCTAAATCAGTGGAGGAAGTACAAGCCCTCGTCAAGAAATTGGACAAGCAAAAAGCATTGGGTTCCTGTCATTGTTTCAATAATATTGCTGATAGTCCAATGAATCAAATCTCTACGCAAAACCTCAATAAAGTCATTTCAATAGATGAAAAAGCGAATACTATGACGGTAGAAGCAGGGGCGAGATATGGTCAATTTGCACCACAATTGCATGAAAAAGGCTTCGCTTTGCACAATTTGGCTTCGTTGCCGCATATTTCTGTAGCAGGAGCTTGTTCTACTGCCACGCATGGTTCGGGCGTCAAAAATGGCAACTTGGCAACCGCTGTTCGAGGCTTAGAATTCGTCACAGCCAATGGTGATGTAGTCAATTTGAGTCGTGATAAAGATGGTGAAACGTTCAATGGGGCAGTGGTGGGCTTAGGAGCTTTGGGCATTATTACGAAAGTGACTTTGGACATTCAAAAGACCTTTCAAGTTCGGCAGGATTTATTTCAAGACTTACCGTTGCAATCTTTAAAAGACCATTTTGATGACATTTTGTCGAGTGGTTATAGCGTTAGCCTTTTTACCGATTGGCAAAATCAAAATATTAGTCAAGTATGGGTGAAACGGAAAATTGAAGCGGATACCAAAGCAATGCCTGCTGATTTTTATGGGGCTAAAGCTGCTACCAAAAACTTGCATCCTATCACTAAACTTTCAGCAGAAAACTGTACTGAACAAATGGGTGTAGCAGGACCCTGGTACGAGCGTTTGCCGCATTTCAAAATGGGATTCACGCCCAGCAGTGGTGAGGAATTGCAAACGGAATATTTCATCCCTCGTGAGAATGCTCTTGATGCCATTTTAGCTCTTGAAAAAAAAGGCAGCTTGATATTTCCGCAATTAATGATAACCGAAATTCGCACTATTGCCGCCGATAACTATTGGATGAGCCCTTGCTACAAGCAGGATTGTGTCGCCATACATTTTACATGGAAACAACATCCAGCAGAAGTGAGTTTGATATTGCCCATTTTGGAAGCTGAATTGACACCTTTCAAAGCCCGTCCACATTGGGGCAAAATATTCACAATGTCGCCTTTGGTTATGCATGAACATTATGAAAAATTGCCCGATTTTTTGCAATTAATTAAAAATTATGACCCACAAGGCAAGTTCAGAAATGCTTATTTAGATTTGAATATTTATCCGTCGTAAAGAAAAGCATTATAACGTCTTTTTACTGAGGGGGGCGCTTTGCTCAATGCCGTTCAAAATGTGTATTTGGCTAAGGAAATAGATTTAGCATATTTAAAAAACAATGCCCCCCCTCAGTACCCACCTCAAATAAGTGATTCGATAATGATTTTCAGACCAAGCATTGATTTGATTGTAATAAATGCGCTGATATTTAGCTCCAATGTCTGCGAAAAAATTAATATGTGAAGACGCCCCAAATCTGAAACCGATAGCAGGATGCACCAATAAGCCACCTCGATGACCTGTCAGATTCAAATTATCTTTAGTGTTGATTAATGGAAAGCCCACGCCACTTGAAAAACTATAATAAGGCGACGTATTTTGCCGACTTAAATAACCCCGCACCTCACTGAATATGCTCAACACATTCGCGTCATTGCCAGTAGCATAATAATTATCTAAGCCAATGCCCAAGCCTGCTCCCAAAAGCCGATTGAATTGAAAACCTGTGATGTTTTCAACCGCCACGCCGAGGTGAGAGGTATAGGAGCCATATAAATAGCTGGACTTACCGAAAGAAAGGTTGAAATAAGTCGCATTATAAATACCGCGTTCCTTAAAACTGTATATTTTTTCAACTTTTTCAGCTTTGACCTCTTCCATCACGACTTTTTTAACTATTCTTTGAGGAAAAGTGACGATTTCACCGTTTTTCAATTGCAGCTGAACGGAATCGCCTGGGCGATAAAATATCAATTTTCCCACAAATTTTGAATCGCCATAAAGAATGACTTTATCGCGTTGTGCTTGAAGGCAGGCGGCATTCATTGTCAATAAGAGCAGTAGATGAAAGAGTTTATTTTTCATTTTATTAGATTTTAACATTTCAAGGATTCCAAATTTCAAGATTCCAAAGATTTCAAGGATTCCAAAAATTCCAGATTCCAAAAATTCCAGATTTGAAATTTGGAATCTTTTGAAATTTGGAATTCCTAATTCCTAATTCAATCCCTCACCACCGCTATCTTACTCAACTCCTTTGGTTGCTCAGGATTCGTCACATCGAATTGGAAAAAACCGTCTTTACCTATCACCATCGCTACTTTTTGTTTACCATTATTATTGAAGAAAGAAATGACGTCGTAGGTATCAAAATTAGCGATTTGTGCTTTTTGATTTTTATCAATATCAGAAGCATTGGTAACGTCAAAAATCTTCAAACCATCGTCGCAGAGGTATAGATTATTGTCCAAAATGCTCAAACCACGCGGGTTTTTCATTGGATATGATTTAATCAACTGAGGGGAGCGCAAATTAGAAACATCCACGACCACCAATTGATTGTTGCCATTATTACAAGGCGTGCCAGAGCGAAGCGTCACGTAAGCGCGATTGCCATCCACATATACGGGGTCGCAAGCGCGTCCGTGCGTGAAAATACTCAATTGAGTCGGGTTAGTTGGGTTGACCAAATCGTAGATAAATAGGCTCGTTTGAGAGCCAATAAATAGCTTATCGGTGTGAGGAAAAAGCGTTTCGATGCCCCAACCGACATTAAGCGTATTATTCAAATTGGGATTGTCTAACTGTTTGATATTGAACACTTTAAGCTCATTTTGATTGATGGCATAAAGGTAATCTGAGTAGAGTGTAAAGCGGGCTTGAGAGCCACCAACGCCTGCTGGTTGCGCGGCTGCACTATTAGTCGCTTGCGAGGGAAAAGATGAAGAATTCTTAGTGAACACTGCATCCGCACTCGAAAACCATTCACGACCATTGAAGAGTTGAGGGTTGTTGCAATCAATGTCTTGAGTTATTATTTCTGGTTTGTAGTCAACGAGCCAACCACGTTGAGGGTCGCGCCAAAACTTGCTAATAAATACCCCCTCAGTCCGTTTGGTCAAAAGTGGCTGTAGCACGTTTGAAATATTGATGGCGAGCAAATCCGTATAGCTGTCTGCATACAGTATATCGCCTTTCACAGCGATGTCCACATTGCCCACAATCTTGATAAATCCTTTATTTTGAGGCGATTGTACATTGGAGTTATCAATGATATGAATGCCTTCTTTTTCCTCATTGATAATCATATACTGCTTATAAAAGTAGATTTTGCCTGGATTTTTCAAGGCGCGAGCCGCTTGATACTGAGGGGTCTCTCGCATTTCAGCATCGGTTTTATAAACGGGTGTCCACTGCGTATAGGTGGTTGTATTTTGACATTTATCTTTCAAACAACCGTTGAAAACCATTGAAAGCAGAACGCAAAGAATGTACGAGCCAAGTGTAATGAGCTTTTTCATTGTTTTAATTTTTGATGAATGATTTAGAATAATCTATCAAATTTGATGACAATTTATAAGACTCTGATTGGGTGGGAAAAGGTTGGGTGGGTTGATAAATTTTACTTGAGATATTGTAAAATAGGAACGCAGATGACACGGGTTGAGCAGATTTTCACAGATTTAATTCAAATAAAATCCGCAACTATTCGCTCAATCAGTTTCATCCGCGTTTCCATTGCAACAAGTCTAATATCAGAGCTATTTTTAGTTTTTAAATGAATTTAGAAATAAGAATAAAAATTATTTAATAATTTCATTATATAGTTTAATGTATTATGTTTGCATATCAAATGGGTTTTTACGTCACTCTATGGCATGGGGGTTGTGTAATAAGTATTTTTATTAATTCATTACAAAATTTTATTTATTTTTTGTGAAATAACTTGCAGAAAATTTCAAAATTGTTGCAAATTTCGTTAAATTTCAAAATTTAATTTGGTTCCAAAATTTAAATTTTGTATATTTTTGACTTATAACACAACCCCTTACACCATAGGGTGGCGGGATACACGATGTCCCCTGAAATAAAACAAAAAAACCGTTCTTCGATAAATAAAAAGAAGTAAACTAAAAAGAAAAAGTATGTGGGATTATTATGAATATCATAGATATGAATTGACACTTTCGGGTAGTAGAATAGTTGAAATTAAAAATCTAATCCGAATTGATATTACAGATAAGTTTCTTAAAGAAGTGAACGAGCCTAATATTGCGAAACTTTATTTAATTAGAGATAATGAATTCTATCAATACATTGGCACTACATTTCAGCCCATAAATGCTCGACTTACACAAGGATTAAAAGCAAACGGTAAAAACGGTTATCACGGCTACAAATGGAAAAATAAATCTAAAGTTGAATTATTTGTTTGGGCATTTTATGGACTAAATAAGTCAGAAATTGAAAATATTGAAGCAGAAATTGCCTTTAAAATTAGAAATAAGTATGGTAAATGGGTTTTAACACAAAACGAAATACATTTCAACAATGATTTTATTTTTGGAAGAGTAATGGCAGAAAGCATTTTTAATTATATTGAAGATAAATACCCTCTTTACAAAATCATTGAAAATAGAGATAAAGCCAACATAATCTTTGAAGAGCCTTTTCAATATGGGTTAAGAGGAGACCCTTATTTATGGAAGGAATTGAAAATTATGTATGAAAGCACAGATATAAATTCTGAGGATGATTTTAGGAACTTGCTTAATAAAACATTTGTCAATGTAACAGGTGAATATCCTAAGTTAGGTAAAATTTATACTGTTCCAAGATATAATTTTGGAGGTATGTCAAATGGTGGTGTTCATGGTAGTTTTTGGATAGAAAAAGGCTTTCCAATACTCATTGAAAGGTTTAAAAAGTTAAGTAACTAAAAATTAAGATATTTTTAGTAGGGTTACGTTTACATTCATTTATAAATTTGATGAGGTTATTTGCGATACTTGAAGAATATTTAGATTTAATTTAACGAGGTTTCGAGCGATATTTAAGCAAAAGCAGTCAAAAAGAGACAGAAATGCAGAGGGGTCTCCGCCCTGCTTGCATAGTATCTAATTCCTATAATTCATAATTTCCCATCAAAGAACGGGCTGCTCACCAACGGGTCTCCTGACCCTTTATGTGGTATCATGCAAGTCTTTGACTTCAAAGGTTCAATAATAAAGAGAGGATTAGAAAAAGGATGCCCCCTAAGTCGTGCCTTTTTTTGTCATTCAGGAGGAATCTCTATTGTGCATTTTTGTTGCTTTTGTCATTCAGTAGGAATCTTTTTTTACCTTTACAAACGCACAATAG
>JAYTUY010000155.1:0-1712 GCA_043744275.1 Saprospiraceae bacterium | reverse complement strand
ACATCATTATCAAGAAATATTTGATAACCTTTTCCTGTTAAAATATATTCAGCTAAGTGCTTTTGGTCTTGATTTTTATCTTTAGGTAATCTCCTTGTCTCTAATTTTGGAAGTTCTTTCGAAAATTTTGGATATAGATTAGAAAATACTTCATCACTACTTAGTTCAGAACTAAATCTTATCTCTACAGTAGAACTTAGGAGTGGATTAGGAGTAATTTTTTTCGGCAGAGGATATTCCATAGACTTTTAATTTTCAAGGTCTAAATATATTCATAATATTGAAAAAACAACAATTTTAATTTGCGATTTAAATATTTTTCATTGAAAAATGCCAAATACTATGCCTATTAAATTAGAAACGTAACAATATAGAGCTATGTTATGTTCTTTTACGCTATAACAATTTCCCTCGCAATTGCCATTTCCATTTTTTCCACCAATAAATCCACATCAGCCTTCGAAATACTGAGGGGGGGTAGCAAACGAATAGTATTCGCTTCACTTGACGAACCCACAAAGCATTTTTCTTCAAAAGCGAGTCGCTTACGCAAGGCAGCCGTCGGGAATTCAAACTCGACACCAATCATCAAACCAATGCCCCGCACTTCTTTCACACCTTGCAGCGTTTTCATTTTTTCAATGGCATAAGCCCCTACTTTTGCAGCCTTTTCTATCAAATTTTCATTTTTCAACACATCTAAAACCGCTATCGCTGCCGCACAAGCCAAGTGGTTGCCGCCGAAAGTAGTACCCAATAGACCATGTTTTGCCTTGAATTTTGGATGAATCAAGACGCCACCAATCGGAAAACCATTGCCCATCCCTTTGGCAGTTGTGATAATATCGGGCTTCAAGCCTTTGACATATTGGAAGGCGAAAAATTGACCGCTCCGACCATAACCAGATTGTATTTCGTCGAGAATAAAAACCGTATTTGTCTCGTGGCAAAGGTCTTGAATGGCTCTTAAAAAATCAGCATTGGGCGTGTGGATGCCACCGATGCCTTGAATGCCTTCGATAATGACGGCGCAAACATCCCCCCTCAGTATAGAAACCTTCACGGATTCCAAATCGTTCAAATCGTGAAATTCACGCTCGAAAGTGGCATTGATGGGTGCTACCAATTTAGGGTCGGGCGTAACATTGACAGCTGCCGAAGTCCTGCCGTGAAAGGCTTTTTTAAAAGCAATAATCTTCGTTCGTCCGTTGTGGAAAGAGGCTAATTTCAAGGCATTTTCATTGGCTTCTGCACCTGAATTGATCAGAAACAATTGATAATCAGCACATTGTGAGAGTTCACCCAATTTATCAGCCAATTCATGTTGCAAAGAATTGATGATAGAATTGGAATAAAAGCCCAATCGCGCCACTTGTTCCGAAATCATTTTCACATAATGTGGATGCGCGTGCCCTATGCTGATGACCGCATGACCGCCATAAAAATCGAGATATTCCACCCCATTTTTGTCCCACACTCTCGCACCTTCACCTTTAACGGGCTCGATGTCGTAGAGTGGATAAACGTCGAATAATTGCATGGTTTTTTAATTTTTAGATTACAACTTAAAAAAATTACTTAAATTTGTAAAAGCAAAAAAATTACTAAAATTTATCTTGTTACTGAACGGTAAAAAACCATAAGATAAAAAACACCCAAAAGAGGGTAAAAAAAAAGGATTTAATAGTACAATAATTGCCTATCAAATCCTA
>JAYTUY010000154.1:0-20709 GCA_043744275.1 Saprospiraceae bacterium | reverse complement strand
TAAATTACTGAAAATCAATAGTTTATGAAAATTTATGAAATTAGCGATTATTTATGACTACCTACTTAAAAACGGTTTAATTAAATTATAGTCATTTGCCATACCATTTTTTAAGTATGATTTCAGCTTTTTTACCTTGCGGTGTGTAATCTTTATCGATATAGCCTTCGTGCCCTTGTCCTTCTGGAAACCATTTCCATAAAAAGCCACCTGCCCACCACGGCTCTTTCCAAAACGTCGAAAACAAACCATCAAGTGCATTGGCTTGCGCTTCTTCATTTAAATTGACAGAATGAATCCGTTTTTCAATTTCCCATGAATTAAATGCACAACCATCTACACTCAAATAGCCAAATTCTGTAAACAACATCGGCTTATTACATTTTTTTTGAAAGCTTTTTAAAGTGTCAAAATAAGGTTTCCATGCCGTTTGAAGGTCTGATACTGAGGGGGTCTGTTTTTGAACCAAAGGAAAATACGCATTCACACCTATATAATCCAGCGCATCCCAAAACGGCACTATCGCATATTCGTCCCAATTGGCAGCATACACCAATTTGCCATGATATTTCAGACGAATTTTTTTTATCAAGTTGCGCCAAAAGGTTTCTCTTTTTACCACGCCCATTTTAAACTCCGTGCCGACGCAGACCATGCCTACTTTCATCGTTTCGGCAATATCTACAAAGGGCATCAAGTAATTTTCGTAGGCTTTTTCCCATTTCGTCCATTCCTCTTCGGTGGCGTAATCGAGTGCACCTGTCCAACCGCCTGGCACATACACCTGCGGCTTGAGCATGACGTGTATGCCTGCACGATGCGCCGAATCAATGGTTGTTTGTATGCCAATCATGCGCTCGCCCCACCATTTCCATCCTGCTGCTTCGTAATGTACATCTGCTTCGCCCGGACGCGTAAAGCCGTAAGGAATCACGGCTATCCAATCAGCTGCCACCGCTTTCACATCCATCATGGGCGTTTTTGAAAATGGCTTTGGCGGCGCAACAAAACTCAATCCCCGCATTTTGAATGAATCTGAACCCATTGAAAGGAGCGAAGGTGGTGATGCGAAACTTTCAGCTATCGCAACAGAAGTATTGGCAGACATAGTCGGCGATGTATTCTGACAATTTTGATGTAATAGCAGTGAGCATAAAAACAACAGATAAAAAAGTTTGGGTATTTTCATAACTTCGGATTTTGGTTTAAAATTAAACCTTTTTTCTACAACTAACACCCTTATTCGACTTTTGGACATAAACGCCACAGATGTGTATTTTTTCATATTTTCAATAAATCTTGTAATTTTAACGTGTAAAATGCGTTTTTAAGCCGTCTATACTGAGGGGGTATAAAGAATGTTATTTCAAATTTAAGACTCTTGCAATTTTCCAATAAAAATTAAATTTAAAATATAAAATATTGATTTTGAATAAGTTATCACAATTGTATCAAAAGGGTTTGGAATATTTATCAGGTGGAGGCGAGGATAATATTTACTCATTGAAATCACGCTTGAAGGTTTATCTTTTCATTATCGGGATGCTGATTATTTCAGCATCTTCTATATATACATACTTTTTGGTGGAAAGGTTGAAGGAGACTGAACGCACTCAAATGGAAGTTTATAGACAATCTCAAGAAGTTTTTGGTAGTAAAGAATATGATGAATATCCTGAAAAAGTGAAGCAATTCATAGCTGCTATCGTTGAAAAAAACTACAATATTCCTATTATTTTAACTGATGATAAATATGAAGTTATTGATGCAAGGAATGTCAATGGCATCAATCCTAATGGGTTGATAACAGAGCAAGATATGGCTGTTGCTAAGAAAAAACTCAACGAATTTGTTGTCAATAACACTCAACCCATTTATATTTTTGATGATATGGGAATTATTAAATGGAAAATTTATTCAGATGATTCCAATAATTTGACCCTTTTAAAATATTACCCCTTCTTTCAATTTATACTCATTGCCTTCTTCATTGCCTTTGGTTATATTGCTTTTAGTACCGCTCGAAGGAGTGAGCAAAATCAAGTATGGGTAGGCATGGCGAAAGAAACGGCGCATCAATTGGGAACGCCCATTGCTGCCATTTTAGGTTGGATAGAGCATTTGAGAAGCTCGCATGAAGGTGATGAAATGACGCAAGAGGTAGTCAATGAACTTGAAAATGATGTTACCCGCCTTTCGCTTGTAGCAGATCGTTTTTCAAAAATCGGTTCAGCACCTGAATTGACTCCTGTTAACATTTATGAAGAATTAGATCGTTGTCGCGAGTATATGCAAAGGCGTGCGCCGCGAAGAGTTGTTTTTGATTTTCCCAAATTGAATAAAGACGGTGATGCCCCCCCTCAGTATTTATATGCTAAAATCAATTCTCACCTCTTTGATTGGGTGGTTGAAAATTTATTGCGCAATGCTTTGGATGCCATGGAAGGTGGTGAAGGCAAAATAACGGCTAAAGTATATGAAGAACCGCATTGGATTTGCGTAGATGTGACCGACACAGGCAAGGGTATTCCTAAAAATAAATTTAAAACCGTTTTTCAACCAGGCTTCACCACTAAAAAGCGCGGTTGGGGCTTAGGGCTTTCCCTCGCTAAACGGATTATTGAAAATTATCATGGTGGCAAAATCATAGTAAAAGATTCAGAATTGGGAAAATTCACGACGTTTACTATTAAATTGCCTAAGGAATAAAGTAATTAGGGTTGTGTTATAATTATTTACTCAATTTAGCACAAAATTTTATTTGTTTTTTTTTAACACAACTTGCAGCAAGTTTTAAACTTGCTGCAAGTTGTGTTAAAAAAATCTTCTTAAACTTTCCATTTAATATTGCAACCACCACTCGGATACTGTTTTTCAGCCACCGACTCACCCCTCATTATAGCATCTAAAGCAGCGCGTAAATCTGCCCCCGTCACAGGCAAATCATTTTTAGGGCGAGAGCCATCTATTCTACCCCGATATGCCAAGCGCATATCGCCATCAAAAATATAGAAATCAGGCGTGCAAGCGGCGTCATAAGCCTTCGCCACTTCCTGCGTTTCATCAAATAAATAAGGAAAAGTATAGCCTTCATTTCGAGCCAATTCAGTCATCAAATCGGGCGCATCAGCAGGATATTTTTCAGCATCATTGCTATTAATGCCTATAAAATTCACCCCTTTTGCTTGATAATCCTTTGCTAAAGAGACTATTCCTGCATTGACATGCAACACATACGGGCAGTGATTGCATAAAAACATAATGACGGTTGCCTTGTCCGATTTCATGTCATCAAGGCTCAATGTCTTTCCGCTGACCGTATCAGGTAATTTAAAATAAGGTGCTTGAGTGCCAAGTGGCAACATCGTTGATTCTGTAAATGCCATATTCAATATTTTTTATTCATATAAAATGTTGATTGCTAACACTTTTACATTTTATATTTATCATTTTACATTTTTCGGTTTTGAATACCCCCTCAGTATCAACGCTCTCTACCATCCGTCATGAACCAAGTAGGCGAACTATCCTTAGGGTCGCCATGATAATTGATGCAAATTTCTTCTCCTGCATTGATATGTCTGACGGCATATATTTCAATGATTTGTTGATCAAAATCCATAAAATAATCGGCGTTGGAAGGAGCAAAATGATTGTACAATGAGCCGAAGCCCAAAGCCAAAGCACAGAGCGTCTGTTCGTCACCCCAAAGGAAATAATAATCGTAGAGAGTAGTTTTGTCAAGCAGCTCCATTTCCCCTTCTTTCAAGACAATAACAGGACAAATCTCTATCAAATCGCCATTTTGAATAGGCGAGCCTGCGAAAACACCCCTTCCACCGATGGAGCTGGGGGCAATATATAAGGTTGGGTTTCTCATCAGTTATTTCTCAGTTTCATCAACGCCCTCTTCTTCTTGCTGCTGAAGCTCTTCATTACTGAGGGGGTGTTTTATTTCTTTTAAAAATTTGCCTTTACCATCAAATTCAAGGGCGATATAATCTGTACTGGTTTCAATTTCAACCTGATACATTTTATTATTCCCATCATTCACCAATTGTGCTACAGGAACAATGTCTGTTTTATATTTTTTTTTGATAAAAGATTGAATATCAGAAGGAAGTGTTTCAAATGTCATCAAAATAGTGACATGTTGAAAATTGCCTTTAGCATCGTAAAATGCTTTGCAAATATCTTTTCCATCGATAAAGTTTGCAACAACCCCAATATCCAGAGAATCCCAAACGACATCTTGTGCTTTGGGGAATTGTTTGGTAAATGCAATTGTAGCACCTGTTCCTGATGGATTAGAGGAAGTGTTTTTACAAGCTCCTAAAGCAGTAAAAAAAATAGTTGAAAATAGAATTACGATTTGGCGAATATGCATGGTTTTTAATATTTATGACTGCAAAGTTAGTTTTTAAAAGCAAAAAGGCAACTTCGTGTGGAAACGAAATTGCCTTTTATTGGATTGTCTTTTATTTCAATTATTCATTTTCGAAAAATTCTTTTTGTACACTCGCATCGTCGTGCTCATTATTGCCTTCATCTTCTGGAATCCGACGAGTCACACTGTCAGACACAGCATGAGTGGCAGTGCTTGGAATAGGGCGAGAATTTTTAGCTTCAACGCATTTCGTCGCGTGAGGTACAAGGCGAAGACGATTTTTATCAATCAATTTGCCTGTAACAATGCAGATTCCGTACGTTTTATTTTGAACGCGGATTAAGGCATTTTCAAGATTGCGAATAAATTGCTGTTGGCGACCGAGTAAATTATTGAGCATTTCCATTTCGGTATGGCTCGAGCTTTCGTCAGTCCAATCGCCGCTTTGTTGATTGCTGCTGTTCTCATTGATTTCCAGCATTTGCTCACGAGAGAAAGCGACTTCTTGATGCGCTTTTTCTAATTTGTCGGTAATGAGTTCTTTGAATTCCTGTAATTCTTCATCTGAATAACGAACGGTAGTAGCTGCCATAGTTTCGTCGTCTTTTATAGGTTAAAGAAATTATATTTTATTGATAATCAAGGTTTTATGAAAAACCATGCCAATCAATGTGTTGAATAAGTTGCAAAGAAAAAAGATTTATAAGAAAAAAACAATTATTTTTTATTAATCAATAATCATTGCTGAAATATTTGTTTTACTCGTTTTCTCAAAATATATGATTTCATTTTCTAACTAAATCAAATTTATATTTTTAAAGGTGCAAATTTATAGAGTTTTTTTTAATTGCCCTTAAATATTATTGTAATCAGTGTTATTTTTTTGTTAAAAGCACTTTGACATCATGTAATACTGAGGGGTATCGAGCTACGAAATTTTTTAAATTTCGTAGTTCGATGGTGCATCCCGTCTTTAAAAATTAAAAATTAATTTCAAACTAACATTCCTTCCCATGTTGTAGATGCCTAATCGACCCGTTGCCATATTTTCAGGCGCATATTTCAAGCGGCTCAAATGATTTTGATAAGCCACATTGGCTAAATTTTCACCGCTCAGAAAAATACTCATAAAATCAGTTCGATTGAAAGCCTTCACATCAGCTCCTAAGCCAGCACTCAATAACGTATAAGCAGGCGTTTCAGTCTCCGTTCCGAAGGCTGCGTAATATTTGCCTTGTTTAAAATAATGGTCAACTGCCATTTTTATATACACATTACTGAGGGGGGTATTGCCGACTTTTTTAAACTGCGCTTTTAGCACACCTCTATATTTCGCTGCTGGAATAAAAGGCAAATACTTCGAGCTGTCGGGTTGATTTTTTTGAATGGCTTGCACAAATGAAAAAGAGTTTTCAATATGTAACCAATCGAAAGGATGCGGGTGTATATCCAAGTATATTTCACTGCCCAAAAGTTGCGCATTGCCTTGTGCAAATTTGTAGGCAGGCACAGGGTTGGCAATATCGGGTATGGAATCGCCGCCACCATTGAAGGCATTTAATTTTTCTGAAAAAATATAGTTTGAAATAAAATTAGCAAACGGTGTCAGTTCAAAAGTCACATGGTCGCTGTTCAAAAAATAGGCGATATCCAATTGATGACTCACTTCAGATTTCAAATTAGGATTGCCATATTCATACCTAAATGTACCTTCGTGCACGCCATTTGAACCAATTTCAGCAATATTCGGTGCCCTAAAGCCTTGCGAGAAATTGAATTTCAAAGAAGATGTTTTATCTATTTGATAAGTCAAACCCAGGCTGCCTGAAAAGCTGCTATAATTTTTTTTGAACCCTTGAAATTTTACTTCTGTCGTACTATTTTCAATGCTGACGGGTCTTTCCAAACTATCTAAAATCAACTGCTTCGCATTCATTGTTCGATTGTCAAAGCGCAAACCACCTGCTAAAACCCATTTTTTATCAAAATTTTTTTGAGTGAAAACAAAACCGCCGACATCCAATAAATTATACTCTGGAATCAAAAACTCTAAGCCTTTGTTCAGGCTACGTTGCTGCATTCCGCTCACGCCAAATGAAGTTTCCCACCCCCTCAGTTCCTGCACATTGTAGCGAATATTGTAGTTGAATGTAGATAAATCAAAATATAAAGCCTTGTCAGTTGGATTCAAGACATCGCCAAACTCCTTCCTTTTATTATTTTGAAAACCTAAGTCAAAATTCAAAGTGCCTTTCGGCAACACAAAATAATTATTAGAAATCACCCTCAAATGGTTGATATTTTGATGAGGAAAACCAATTGAATAGCCATTCAAATCATCGGCAGTAGCGGAAACATCTTCAAGAGAACCTTTTCCATTGGGTTTTTGAAAAGTAAAATTCCCGAAGTTATCCCTATCCCCCTCAGTAATTCCGACCTTTGTATTGAATGAATTGATGTTAAAATGAGAATACCCCCAATTTTTAGTCACCCCCATAAAAAGCCCGCCATCCAATTCATTGAAACCCGAATTATACACCTTGCCATCATATTTATTTTGATAATTACCAGCCCATTTATTACTCAATCGCGCCAACCATTGGAAATCATTTTTATTACCTGCATTAGACAATGAATAGCCGAGCAAATTATTATTTGATTGATAGTTTGAAATAAATTGTGTTTTAATAGTGCCAATTTGAGGTGCTTTGGGTGAAATAAAATTCAGCACGCCTGCAATCCCATCCGAACCATACATCAAACTGCCTGGACCTTTCACAATTTCTATCCTATCAATGGCATATTCGTCTATCTCGATGCCATGTTCATCGCCCCATTGTTGCCCCTCTTGACGGATGCCATCGTACAATGAAATCACTCGGTTATAACCCAAACCCCTAATCGTCGGCTTGGAAATAGCTGCCCCAGTCGTGATTTGATTCACGCCCGGTATGTTTTTTAAGCCATCAATCAAATTCGTGGAGACACTTTCATTGAGCACTGCTTTGTCAATCGGCTTGATAATCAAAGGGCTTTGCCTCAATTCAGTAGAGCGTGTAACAGCGGTGACGATGACTTCATGAAGCTCCGAAACGGCTGAATTTAATAGAAAATCCTGACGGCTATCCCCTTCGATTTTGATGCGTTCTGTTCTGTTTTTATAGCCGATGTACTTGATTTCAAATAAATAAATGCCGTTTGGAATATTTTCTAAAACATAATTGCCATCATTATCAGCTGTTGCGCCGACTCTCAAATCGGGAATATAAATAGCCGCATTCACTAAATTTTCCTTCGTCTGCTCATCTTTAATATTACCTGTGATTTTATTTTGAGCCTTTAAATTTTGATTTGTCAAAACAAAAATGGCTGCTATATAAAAGGTTATGATTTTCATTCTTATGATATTTTTGATTAAAAAATAATGCATTTTTTAAAAAAATACTGAGGGGGTATTCGATTTCGGATTTCTGATTTGAGATTTCGGTTTCCACCAAAATATCAAATCCGAAACCAGAAATCGAATACGCTGTATCTAATTGTAACGAAGCATATGTTCGCCCAAATTGCAGATAAAATGAAATGAATAAATGGAATTGCAGACTAACTAACTAACTAATTGACTATCAATTAATTAACGCATTCATCACTCATCATTCATCATTCATCATTAAAAGGACGGTGGACCTCGAAGAGAAGGGAGAATGTAAGCGCAGGATAGCCTGAAAGATATGTAGTGAAACTCTTTCTCGCTGAAAAAAAGTTTGATATGATTTAAATAAAAAGTAGGAAGTGTAAAATCGAAAATCGAAAAGGTGAAATCGCAGAGCGAGCAATTGTCTGAGGCATATTCTTCGTCGTGAATATGTTGCTCACCGTCTTTAGCATCACATATTTTGACCTCCTTGTGGGCATGTGCCAAAAAGTGGTGCATTTCCTTGGCGCCGAAGGCGAAAAATAGCAAAATTGCTAAGGAAAAACTTCTAAAATCAATATGTTTGCTTTGTTTTGTCAAAAAATAAGATTTGAAACAAATTTACATCATTCTTTGAAATTAATCAAAATTAACGCGCTATCCAAAGCGATGGATTTAAATGCGTTTTCTCAAGCCAAACCTCAAAATGTACTTCAGAATCATTGCTCACAGGATTTACGCCTGCATAACCAATTGTCTGACGCGTATAAACCGCTTGACCTTTTTTAACCGCTACGGATGATAAATTAGAATACACCGTATAATAATTGCCATGCTGAATCAACACCACATAACCCAAGCCTGGAATGCTCGAAATAATAGAAACCGACCCTGAAAAAACAGACCGCACCTCAGCATTCTGACTTGTTTTAATATCAATCCCATTATTCAAAGCGGTTACTTTATCCAAAACCTGTTGTTTGCCAAATGCCCGAGCAATTGTACCCGTAGCAGGCGGAGGCAATTTGCCTTTATTGCTTCTAAAATCGCTTGAAAGCGTCAAATTTTCAGATGATTCTGTAACAATATCATCTACTTTTGGTTTTGCAATTTCTACTTCAACCTCTTCTTTAGGATTATTTTTTTTCTCTTTTGCTCGTTCACGGGCGAGGCGATTGGCTTCTTCACGGGTTTTACGAGCGCGCTCTTCAGCCGCTTTTCGCTTGGCTTCAAGTTCGGCGTAGATGAGTTTTTCGATGGATGAATTGAGCTTAACATTTTGTTTGGCTTGCGATTTTAAGGTGCCAGACAGGCGATTTTCATCTTCTTTGAGGTCATTTATCAGCTTATCTTTATTTTGCTTTTCAAAACCCCACATCTTTTTTTGATGCTCATTGGTAGAGACTAAATTAATCTTCTGCGCTTTTTGTTGAATCAAAAACTCTTTTTTGCCAGACAAAGACTTTTGCGTTTCAGTAATCAATTTCGCTTGCCTTTTGCGAAATTTATCGTACATTCTGAAATACTGCCATTTCTTATAGGCATCCGTAAAATTATTCGACGACAACATAAAAAGGATGGCATTATTAGGCACTTTCATCTTGTACGCCTTGCTCGCCATTGAAGCATATTCTACTCTAAGTTGTTGAATATCACTGTTTAATGCATTCAAAACATCTTCCGTGCGTTCGATGATGGCATCGGTTTCGTCTATTTCTTCGTGTAGATTATTGATGAGGGCTTCGCGGGTTTCAATCTGATTTTGAAGGGCTTCGATGCGGTCTCTGGCAGCCAATCGATTGAGTTGAGTTTGATTGAGTTGGAGCGTAGTGTTCTCTATTTGCTTGAGAAGCTGCTGGCGTTTCATCTCCAATTCGCCCCGCTTATTTTGAGCATTTAAAATGAATGAACTAAAAATGAGCATTAAACCTATAAGGTTTTGGAAAACCTTATAGGTTTGTTTACTTGTAGGAGCAGTATTAATTAGCCCTATCGTAATGCGAAGGGATTTCAAACTTGATATTTTTCGGAACATTAACTTCAAGACCATCGGCATCTACTTCTAAGGTAATACTGATTTTGCCCGTTTGTGGGCTTTCCATATTCAAAGTGCGAATATAAGGAAATTTCTTTTGGTCATTGGCATACCCCCTCAGTATAGCGTAGTTTTCGTAGGTGATTTTCAAAAAACGATTCGTTGCAGGTTGCTCAAACACCATTTCTTTAATCATATCTGCTTGACTATCAAGGCGATACGTATTTTTCCATTGAGCATTTGACCCCCTCAGTATAATATCGCCCGACGGGTCTTTTTCGACTTTCAACGCATTTTTATCAGTTAAAAAAACAGCGTTGCCAAGCAGTATATTTTGCAAAGTTTTGAAATCCGCGGGGATGCCGTATTTCTGTTCGATGTATTTTAAATCCTGTGCGATATAATTGCTTTGGATATAATTGACAATAAAAATAGAGTCAGGCGTCATTTTCGCCCTCGCGACATTGAAACCCAATTTTTTGACATTCAACCATATCACACTGTCGCGCCGAAAGCGAGCATTCATGGAAGCTGTAATGCTCATCGGTTTGCCTTTATAATCAGCATCTACGTCTCCTGATAGCCAATCTGCTTTGATTTCATTGCCCTCTATTTTCGATAAAATGCTTGAAATACTGAGGGGGGTAGCACTCGGAGTTTCTGTTTTAACAGTTGTGGTTGTCGCTTTTTGAGCGGATTTGCATGCTTGAAATGCCAAGGCAGTGCCGACGATAATACTGAAATAGGTTATTTTATTCATTGAAATAGTCAATTCATTTTTAGTTTTAATAATAATCTTTAGACGCCTTTAAATAGCAATAGTTACTCCGCTAATAGAAAAACGTCCTAATCAAACGATAGTTTATAAACGCTGCATAATAGGCTTACTAATACAATTCAATCTCATATTTAATTTCAAAATTTGCTATAAAACAATATAATTTTCGTAGAAATAATGCCCCAAATTTGACAATTAATATGTTTTATTGGATACATTTGTAGAAAAAGAACCCCATAAATTTAGTGAATAAAGCGTGTCTTATTTTTGTAGAATTATATTTTGTGAAAACTTTAAAAAATATTCTTAATTATTTTTGAAAAACATAACAATGAGTCCGAAACTACATTTTTATCCAGTCAAAATAGCTGTTTTGACAGCTTGTTTCATTTTATTCTCTCAATGCTCTCGCAATCCAGTTACTGGCAAAAAGCAGTTGATGTTTATGTCCGAATCGCAGGAAATAGCTTTAGGAGCTGAGTCCAATCCTCAAGTATTAGCCGAGTTTGGTGTATATCCTGATTCCAATTTGCAAAGGTATTTTAATACTATTGGCGACCGTATGGTCAAGATTTCACACCGCCCAACTCTGCCTTTTCAATTTAAAGTAGTCGATTCTCCAGTGGTGAATGCTTTTGCTGTCCCAGGTGGTTATGTCTATTTTACAAGAGGTATTTTAGCGTATTTCAACGATGAAGCGCAATTGGCGGGTGTTTTAGGTCATGAAATTGGTCACGTGACCGCTCGACATGGCGCCACTCAACAGACTCAACAAATGCTCGGTCAAGTCGCTTTTATCGGTGCCATGATTGCTTCGCCTAAATTGGCGCAGTTCGGCGACCAATTAGGGCAAGGCTTGCAATTGCTCTTTTTGAAATTTAGCCGCGATGATGAAAGCCAATCTGACGAGTTGGGCGTCCAATATTCTTCAAAAATTGGCTTTGATGCACAGCATATGGCTAATTTTTTTACAACACTCGGTCGTTTGAGCGCAGGAGAAGATGGTAGTCAGCGCGTACCAACTTTCCTTTCTACTCACCCCGATCCAGGCGATCGCAATAAAAAAGTGCAAGCAATGGCATTGGATTATCAAGCTAAAAATCCAGGCAATTTTATCATCAATCGCGACGGGTATTTGCGTATGATAGATGGTATTATTTATGGCGAAGACCCTAATCAAGGGTTTGTAGAAAACAATGTGTTCTACCATCCTGAGTTGAAATTTCAGTTTGCAATACCTCAAAGTTGGAAATATGTCAATTCGCCGACTCAATTTCAAATGGCATCGGCTGACCAAAAAGCCTTGATGATTATGACATTGGCATCTGAAAAAACTTTAGCAGAAGCAGCTAAAAATTTTGTTGAAAAAAACAAACTTCAAGGTGTCAGCCAACAAAATTCTACGGTGAATGGCTTACCAGCTATTGTGCAAGTGGTGGATCAAGTGGCGGCGGCACAACAAGGGCAGCCAGCTCAGACCGTTAGAATTGCGACCACTTATATTGATTACAATGGTGCGATTTATATGATTCATGGCATTGCTGACATCAAAGACTTTGCAACACATGAAAGCACTTTTGGCAACACCATGAAAAGTTTCAAAGTGTTGACAGACCCATCTAAACTCAACGTTAAGCCTGAGCGCATCAAAGTACAAACGACCTATTCTGAAGCCACTTTGTCTGAGATTCTGAAAGGATTCGGCACACCTGAAAAGCGGCTCAAAGAATTGTCTATCGTGAACGGTATGGAGTTGACCGATAGAGTAGCGAGAGGCACTTTGATTAAAACTATTTCCAAGTAGTTTTTTTAGTGAAAAATGAAGAGTGAAAAGTGAGTTAAAATTCACTTTTCACTTTTTATTTATAACAATAAATTTATCCTGTACTTAGAAGGGGTAAATACTGAGGGGTATTAGACCATTGAAAAAAGTAAAGTTTGGATATTCACTTTCCTTTGATAATTTTGCAAGAGAAAGGTAATATACATAACAATATAAAAAGTAAGACAAAAATAATGTCACAATTTATTACTTTAAATACAATCATTGGAAACGGGAAGTCTTATCAAGTTCCAATATATCAAAGAGATTATTCATGGGATAAAGATGACTGGGAAGATCTTTGGAATGATATAGAGGAAATACCTTCAGATAAAACACATTATTTGGGCTATTTAGTGCTTCAGCCTATAAAAGATGGTGAAGAGTCTTTTTGGATTATTGATGGTCAACAAAGGTTGACTACATTGTCGATTTTGGCTTTAGCTATCACCGCTCTTTTAGATAAATGGACAAAAGAAAATGTTGATATCAATGACAATAAAATAAGAATTGAGAAAATTACAGAAAGATATTTAGGAAATTATTCATTATCAAAACTAAATTTAGATCCCAAAATAAAACTTAACAGGAACAATGATGACTATTACAAAAGCTGGTTATTAAAATTAAGACAACCCACCACTTTATCAAAACTTAAACCATCACAACGGCTTTTGCAAAAGGCATTTAATTATTTTTTCGAGGAACTTCAAAAAAAGTTTAAAAACAACAAATCTGGGGCTGATTTAGCTGATTATTTAGAGAAAATTGTTGGAAATGGTATTGTATTTACTCAAATAATTGTAAATAATGATTTAGATGCATTTAAAGTTTTTGAAACTTTAAATGCAAGAGGGGTGAAACTATCAACCGCTGATTTATTGAAAAATTATTTATTTAAATTGACTCATCAATTAGGCGAATTAGATTTAGATGAGGCTGAAAGGAGATGGCAAAATATAACTAATACCATTCAATCTAATGACTTAACGACTTTTATTCGCCATTACTGGAATAGTAAATTTAAGTTAGAAAGACAGCCTACTTTATTTAAAGCTATTAAACGTGAAATAAATTCGGCAGAAAAAGCTTTTCAATTTTTAAATGATTTGGAGGAAGTTAGTAATTACTATACAGCATTCAACAATCCAAATGATGAATTATGGGATAAAGAAGAAAATGCGTCATTAAGAGTACTAACATTATTAAATGTAAGCACCTGTTATTCTTTAATGCTTAGTTCACTTAAGAACTTGCCAAGAGGGGATTTTAAAACTATGTTACGAGAATTATCAATAATAACATTTAGATACAATTTGAGTGATTTAAACCCAAATGAAGCAGAACGTGTGTTTAGTAAAGTAGCCAATGATTTGTCAAATAAAAACATAAGTAATGCAAAAGATGCTGTATTAGCATTAAAAGGTGTTTATGTAGTGGATGATAATTTTGAACAAATATTTTCTACCATAAGTGTCAATACTCGTAGAAAAAAAGAATTAGCAAAATATATATTAGTGAAAATTGAAAATCAAATAGCCAATAAAAATTATCAACCAGAAGAAGCTGTGGCTACTATTGAGCATATTTTGCCTGAAAATCCAGGCAGTACTTGGGAAGAAAATTTCCCCTCAGATATTCAAGATGATTATATTTATAGATTAGGAAATTATAGTTTATTAGAAGCCAGTATTAATAACAAACTCGATAACAATATGGCTTTTTCTGAAAAACTTGAAAAATATAAAACTTCAAGCTATAAACTGAGCAGTGAATATTGTAACTACGATAAATTTTCTCCTAAAGAAATTGCTTTAAGACAAGACAAAATGTCAAAAGTGGCTAAAGGAATTTGGAAAAGTGCTTTTATTCAATCTTTAGTTTAAAACTCCCCAATATTGTTATGCACATGAATAATAAGCAATGGTGGAAAGAGGTTATCATTTATCAAATTTATCCTCGCTCTTTTAAAGACTCCAATGGCGACGGTATCGGTGATTTGAAAGGAATCATCAGCGAACTCCCTCATTTAAAAGATTTAGGCGTAGATGTCATTTGGCTTTCGCCCATGTATAAATCACCCAATGCCGACAATGGTTACGACATTTCCGATTACCAAGACATCATGACAGAGTTCGGAACAATGGCTGATTTCGACGATTTACTGAGGGGGGTGCATGAGCAGAGTCTGAAATTAATCATTGACCTCGTGGTCAATCATTCAAGCGATGAGCATCGTTGGTTTCAAGAAAGCCGAAAATCCAAGGACAATCCTTATAGAGATTATTATATTTGGAAGCAACCCAAACCAGATGGCAGCCCGCCAAACAACTGGAAATCCTTTTTCAGTGGACCCGCTTGGGATTTTGACGCAGCTACGGGCGAATACTATCTACATCTTTTTGATAAAAAACAACCTGACCTCAATTGGGAAAATCCAAAGCTTCGCCATGACATATATAATATGATGCACTTTTGGTTGAATAAAGGCGTTGATGGCTTTCGCATGGATGTCATTCCTTTTCTTTCTAAAGACCAATCGTATCCAGATTTCAACGGAAGTTTAAATGAATATGCTAATGGTCCGCGCATTCATGAGTTTTTGAAGGAGATGAATCAAGAAGTTTTGTCAAAATATGACATTATGACTGTCGGTGAAGGCTTCGGAGTATCCTCAGAACAGGCACATTTATATGTCGGTCAAAATCGAGGGGAGTTGAACATGATTTTTCATTTTGAATACGTCTCTATCGATCGGGATGAAAAAGACTTCTTTAAATATAATCCCAATTGGAAATTGTCAAAATTTAAAGAAATTATTGCTCGATGGGATAAAGCCATTGGGCAAGACAGTTGGAATTCATTTTATTGGGGCAATCATGACAATCCTCGTTGCATTTCCCGCTTCGGCAATGATACCCCTCAGTATAGAGCCGTTTCTGCCAAAATGTTGGCAACAGTGCTCATGACTCAACGCGCTACACCTTATATATATCAAGGCGACGAAATCGGCATGACCAATACACCTTTCGATAGCATTGAGGAATTCAACGATGTGCAAGTCCTCAATGCTCATCGGGAACTTATTGCTAACGGTGCGACTGAAAATGACATCGAAGAATGGCTTAAAGATATGCGCCTTTTCACACGTGACCACGCCCGCACGCCTGTACAGTGGCGCAATGCTTCAAATGCAGGATTTACTGTCACGCCAAAGCGTGATGACGATAAAAGCGTCAAGGAAAATAAAACATGGCTCAAAGTGAATCCAAATTTCAAGGATATTAATGTTGAAAATGATACTCAAAACCCTGATTCAATTCTCAATTTTTATAAAAAAATGATTCAATTTAGAAAAAATAATTCCCTCTTAGTTTATGGCGATTATGAAGATATAGCACCTCTCGATGAAAAAATATACGCTTATACCCGTACTTTGGGCGATGATAAAATGTTGATAGTCAATAATTTTTCTGATGGCGATGTTAATTTTGAGGTAAATTACCCCCTCAGTAATTCAAAGCTCTTAGTCTCAAATTATACGCAAATTAATGACAATAAAGATAATATTTTATATTTAAAATCTTATGAATCAAGAATTTATGCATTTTAACTCGAAATTTCAGTTCCGCACCTAAATTAATACGGAACTGGAGTTTCGCGCTACAACTATGATAATAAAAACAAGCGGCATCATTCTAAGAACCGTAAAATACAGCGAAACAAGCATCATCGCTGATATTTACACAAGAGAAAAAGGCTTGCGCTCCTACATAGTGAGTGGTGTGCGGACGCAAAAGGCGAAGGTGTCGGCAGGGCTGATGCAGGTAATGTCGTTGGTGGATTTGGTGGCTTATGATCGGGCGGATAAAAAGTTGAATCGCATCACCGAAATCAAAGCGGCACATGTTTATACCTCCTTGCCGTTCGATGTTATCAAATCGTCTGTCGGTATATTTATGGCGGAGGTTATAAGGCGAACTATCAGAGAATCCGAAGAAAATACTGAACTTTTTGATTTCCTATTCAGCATTTTTCAATATTTAGATGAAACAAAAAATAGCTTTGCCAATCTACACCTCAGTTTTTTAATTGAATTCTCTAACTATTTGGGCTTTCAACCACATACAGAAAATGACGATAAAAACGCCGTTTTTGATTTGAAAGAAGGCATTTTCACAAGCGAAACCGTTGGGCATACACAGTTTTTAAGTGAAAAAATGTCTCAAATACTGAGGGGGGTCATCGCTACGAATTGGCAAAATAGTCACTCCCTTCAAATCACACGCGAGGAACGTCGCCAACTTTTAAATGAACTCCTCAATTATTATCGCCTACACATTGATAATTTTCCTGAAATCAACTCTTTAAAAATCCTTCAAGAGATTTTTTAGTCAATATTTGCCCATTTTCAAGGCGATTCCTTTGGCGTGTACGATTTTTATCTTGACTGGATGCCGTATAATTCAAGGAAAACCGTTTTGCATCGTTAAAAATACCCCTCAGTATATAGCTGTTAAGGGGTATTTTTCTTAAATTTTTAAATTAAAACAAAAAGTATTAAATTGAAAATTTTCAATAAAAAGCACCTTTAACGCTTTAAAGTCGTTATTATCTGATAAAATTCATTTAACTTTATTACTTAAAAATCCTTGAACATGTCAAAAACGCACTTAAATCTCTCAATTCCTAAGCCCTGTCATGAAAATTGGGACACAATGTTACCCGATGAAAAAGGCAGGCATTGCATCAGCTGTCAAAAGACAGTCGTTGATTTTACAAAAATGACGGATTCGCAAATTATCCATTTTTTTCAAGACTATAAAAGCTCTACTTGCGGGCATTTTTTAGAAACCCAACTCAATAGACCTATTTTGCCACTTGTTTCAACAAAACCACAAAGTCGTTTTGCATGGTTACTTTCTGCATTATTATTGCCACTCAGCACCAATGCACAAACCCCTCAGTATCAAGACACTTTGAGTCTCATTGAAAATCATGAAACAATTATTGCTGAAAATGGAGAGAAAGCACCTGAAAAAATTAAATCTTCAAAAATTAAGAAGAAACATCAAAAAGTAATTTCAACTAACAACTTACAAAATATTACTTTAGGCTTTACAGAGATGGAAAATGAATCTCAGACTATGCTTAGAGGTGATGTTTGCATTACGAATGAGTCAAAATTGCCACAGCCGCAGCCTTTCACTTTCAAAAGCACTGAAGAAATCTATCATGATATGTTTGATTCCATTAAAAATTGGGTAATGAGTACCATAACTTTTTTGAAAAATATAATCAACAGTTAAAACTAAGACCCCCTCAGTAAAATGCTTCAAAAACTAAATTTATATCGCAATTTTATTCATTTTATCGTCTAAAATAATAAAATTAGCTGCAAATCCTATTTCAATCTTACCCAACTGTTTATCCAAATCCATCACTCTCGCAGGGTAAAGCGATGCCATTCGTAAGGCTTCTTCTAAGGAAATACCTACTTTTTCCACACAATTTTTAACAGCTTGCAACATAGTCAACGCTGAACCTGAGAGTGTCCCGTCAGCTATGACGTATTTATCGCCGTCCAATCGGTGGCTGTATGAGCCTTCCAAATTTTCTGCAACAGCATCAGTTATCAAAAACATGCGCTCTTTTAAAACCATTTTACTGATTCGAATCACAGAAAAATCCACATGATGACCATCTGCAACTACGCTCGTACAAACATTTTTATCATCATAAATAGCACCCACCACGCCTGGCGCACGATGTTGCAAAGGCGACATGGCATTAAAAAGATGCGTTGCAGCATGAATACCTTTTTGAAATGCCCTATTTGCCTGTTCAAAAGTAGCATTCGTGTGACCAATAGAAATGGTCACTCCATTTTTTTGCAACAAGTCAATGACTTCATCACTCACTACTTCGGGAGCTAATGTCATTATTTTGATGACATTTTTACCTATTTCAAGCAACCTTTTAACCATTTGAAGCTGTACTGAGGGGTCATTTTCTACAAATTGTTTTAAATGCGCACCTCGTTTTGCCATATTGATAAAAGGACCTTCCAAATGCAAGCCCAAAACGCCTTGTCCGCCTTGCTGCCAATAATCTTTCACGGCTTGAATAGCTTTGAGCATTATTTGCTCAGAATTGGTGGCAACCGTCGGCATAAAATACGCCGCACCACCTGCCAAACAATATTGATAGGTCGCTTCAAGGGCTTTTACTGAGGGGTGCTCGCCAAATAAATGCCCATTACCGCCATAAATTTGAAGGTCAATCAAAGTCGGTGCTAATAAATGCCCTTTCAAATCAATCTTTTGGGCAGCATCGGGTATTTCATCAGCATTAATTATCCCGATGATTTTATTATTTTCCGTTAAAACACATTTATTGGATATAATTTTTTCTCCTGTAAAAACTTGACCGTTGTAGTAGGCTTTCATTGTAAAAAGGGTATTTTTTTGTAAAATTAAAGCCTTCGATGAGAAAACATCGAAGGCTTTTGTATAATTTGATATTGAACTATTAACATTTAAAAATGACACCAATTGAATCATTACTTGTTATAATAGGTTTCAGGGATCTTTTCTAAATTAGGACAATCCATTAATGCATTAACTTTTATAATATCAGAAAGAGCTATTTTTGCAACAGTTTTTTTCCAATTAGACGATGTATTGGTAACTTGTCGATTCATTATATCTAATATTTGGAATTCAACGTGCCAATAATTTAATCTAGTGGGTTCATGAATAATAACAGATCGACCTGAAAATTTAAAATTTCCACTATCCTCGATTGGTTTTATATCCAAGCTATTTACAAGCTTTCGGGTATCTTTATCTATAATACGATTGTATGGAAAAGTTATATTATGTAAACTTTTTACTTCAAAGAATATTGGTGTAGAAACAGGAATTTTTTGAACAAATTTTCGATAATTACTGTAAAAAACTATTTCACTTCCATCCCATTTTTTTGAAGCGTCTTTAGTCGGATTAAGATAAATAAAGTCACTTTGAAACATTCCTCCTAATAAGTTCATAGACATTCCAGGAATTTCACTTTCTAAGATAGCATTATCTCTAACCATTCCAAATTTATTAAATGTTTCTTGTTTAGATTTATTCGAGCGTCTTACAATAGTAATTGATGAAATACCACTAATAAGACTATCAATATTCATCCGAGTAGTGTAGAAACCTTTAGGTAAAATAGAAAGCGGATAATTTAGTTTACCTATTATCCAAAGCCCATTACATATCAAAGTATCTATTAATGCCTTCAACAAGTTCATAGATTTGTTTTTCGTCGCTCAGAATTATTTGTTTATCTTTAAAAATAGTAAAAATCACTTTATCCTTATCATTATCGTCAAAAGAATGCAATGCCTTTGTAATGATTAAGATTTTTTTATCCTGTAATTCTAAAATATATTTAACACAATTATTAGGAGATAATTCAATTTCAAATTCTTTGAAAGGGATATAGGCAATTTTTTTACTTATTGAATTTATAACATCTGATACATTTTCTTCATTACTATCATTAGTAATATAATGACTGTACTTTTTAAATTCAACTTCCCAAGTTTGATTAAGAGCATGTAATCGTTTTAAATAAATATCATCAGATGGTGCTACATTCTGATAGATTTTACTACTTAAATAAATATTTTTAGGAGAAATCGAATAGTTAGTAATACTCTTTGTTTGATGTATTGGAGATACATAATATTGAGTTTGTCCCGTTCTCTCCTTTAAAGGAATATCTGCTGTAATTGGTGCCATGACTTAATGGTTTTAGTATTGAGGATTTAATTTTTCTATAAACGACTTTTTGAGCAATGAAAAGAAGAGCAATTTCTCTTCTGAATGAAGATTTTCTATAATATTCATAAGTCTATTATCAATCGAATTCGGTAAATCTTCAGTTTGAGAGGCGTCAATATCTATTAAAATACCATTATATATTTTATCATCTTTCTGTATCTCAGCATTTTGAAGAAGATGTAACAAAATAGTTGTATTTCCTTTGAACAGTTGTGTACGGAAGAAATCATTACTTTGTTTGTAACTTTCAAAAGGTGTATTTATTTCAATATTTAATACATTAGCCAACCTCTCTGTTATTTCAAAAAAGCTTATATATCTAAGTCCTATTCGGTCAATACTTTTAACTATTCCTGAATCAGATAGTATTTCTATATTACTCTTTATAAAAGGCAAGTAATTATCCCAAAGGTGATATTCTCCTATATTTTCAA
>JAYTUY010000153.1:0-20789 GCA_043744275.1 Saprospiraceae bacterium | reverse complement strand
AATAATTCATTAATTTAAAATATACTATTTAAAATATTGATTATCAATATTTTGCAACATATTATATTTTACCAAAGACACTTATGGGTAATCAAGAGTTGGGGGTTAGGGGGCAAACGATAATGGAAGTGCGATAGTTTATTTTTATAGCGTTTATCATTCAATAGAAATGCGGTTAAAAACACTCGAAATAAAAGGGTTTAAAAGCTTCGCGAACGAAACGATTATCCACTTCAACGAAGACGTTATTGGCATTGTCGGTCCGAATGGATCGGGCAAATCTAATGTCGTGGATGCTATTCGATGGGTACTCGGCGAGCAAAAAAGCTCAGAATTGCGCTTGGATAAGATGAATTCCGTTATTTTCAACGGCACTAAAAAGCGCAAAGCGGGGCAAATGGCTCAAGTCAGTTTGACTTTTGAAAATACCAAAAACCTCCTCCCAACCGAATATTCGATGGTCACAATTTCACGCATTCTCTATGCGTCGGGCGATTCTGAATACCGTTTGAATGGCGTCACTTGTCGGCTCAAGGATATTACCACACTCTTTATGGATACGGGTATCGGCTCCAATTCTTATGCAATTATTGCGCTGGGCATGGTGGACGATATTTTAAATGATAAACAAAACTCTCGCCGCATGATGTTTGAGCAGGCGGCAGGCGTATCGAAATATAAAGCCCGAAAAAATGAAACGCTGAATAAACTTAATGCCACTGAAGAAGACCTTAATAGAATAGAAGATTTGCTTTTTGAGATAGATAACAATTTAAAAACGCTTGAAAAACAAGCAAAACGCACTCAAAAGTACTTCGACCTCAAAGCTGAGTACAAAATAATGTCTATTGATTTAGCAGTTTTGAAGTTGTCAGTTTTTAAAGAAGATTATAAAAAAACGGAGAAACAAATAGAGGTTGAAACGGATATTTATCGTCAAATAGATGTGCAAAGTATTCAAATCGAAGCACAAATTGAGAAAGATAAAAAAGATAATATTGAAAAAGAACAGTTGCTGAGTGAGCGGCAACGCGAGTTGAATAGCATTGTTGGGCGAATCAGAGGCATGGAAAATGATAAGCGGATGGCGCAACAACGCAAGGCTTTCATGGAGCAAAATATGCAAAAAGTGAATGAGCAAATCGCAACTTCTACTGCCCGAATGACCCAACTGAGTGAAGACATTGATTATTACAGAACAGAGATAAATTCTGAAAAAAGATTAGAACAAAAGCTCGAAGAACAGGTAGAAGAAGCGAAGCACAGGCTTGATAATATACGCGATAATCATGGCTCTCTTAAAGCCGGTTTGGATGTTTTTTTACAACAACAACAGGTGATTGAACGCCAAATAATTGAGCATGAAAAGCAAAAAGCCATCTCAACTAATAACATAGAAAACCTACATCGAGATATTAAAAGAACAGACGAAGAGACCAAAGGGCGGCGTGATGAGGTCGAAATACTGAGGGGTAAGCTGAAAACAATTGAAGATAAAGAAAATGCACAACTTGCTGATAATCAACAAGTTGAAAAAGAAGAAGATAAACGACAGGCTGATTTAGATAAAGCCACACACCAATTGGATAACATTACGAAGCAATTAGCGGATGTCAATCGTCAGTTAGATGCTAAGAAAAATGAGTATAAATTGACCAAATCTATGGTCGAAAGCCTTGAAGGTTTTCCTGAATCTATTCGTTTTTTAAGTAAAGAAAAAACATGGACTGCACCGTTGCTTTCTGACCTCATTTATGTTCAAGAAGACTACCGAACAGCCATCGAAAATTTCCTTGAGCCATACCTTAATTATTATGTTGTTCAAAATTTAGAGGAAGCTTATTCAGCCATTCGTTTGCTCAATAATACTCAAAAAGGGAAGGCTAATTTCTTTCTTTTAGATGCTTTTGAACATGCACTTTATGAGACGAAAGGTTTGGTGAATGCTCGCCCTGCCATTGACTTAGTGCAAGTAGATTTGCAGTATCAACGCTTGTTTAGTTTTCTTTTGCACAATGTATTAATTACGGATTCATCGGATTTGAGTGATTTTAAAGTGGCTGATACTGAGGGGGTCGTCTTGACAAAAAGTGGTACGATGACTCGTCGGAAATTTAGTATTTCAGGCGGTTCGGTTGGTTTGTTTGAAGGTAAAAAAATTGGTCGGAAGAAAAATCTTGAAATTTTAGAAAAAGAAATCAAAGATACTGAGGGGGTAGCGGCTGACTTAACTTCTCAACTTTCTCAAGTTAGAAATGACATTTCTTTCTTTAAAAATAATGATAAAAAGAAGGACATTCAAGCGGGTACTGAGGGGTTGAATAAAATACGTCAAGAGCGGGTATTTATGCAAACGCGATTGGACAATTTTTCAACTTTTATTGACGAAGCGGATGATAAAAGACGCGATGCTAAAGAGCAAATTGAAGCCTTAGTTAAAAAGATGCAAGATATTGATAATCAATTGGTTATCAATAAAAAACAATCGGATGCTGTGAAGTTAGAAATGGCTCAAGCGGACGGTTCTTTTAGGTCTGTTTCTGATGCGATGTCACAAACGTCGCAGGCGTATAATGAGAAAAATGTTGAGTTTATACGCCAACAAAATAAGGTTTCGACGCTGCAAAATGAGTTGAATTTCAGGGAAAAACAAATCGCTGAAAATCAAACGGCTTTGCAAAGCAATCAACGCACTTTAGTAGAATCCAAAGACGAATTGGAGCATGTGGATGATGATATTTTGCGCTACGAAACCGATTTGCAAGATGGCTACAAGCAGCGGCGTGAGCGAGAGGGCAGCCTGAATGAGTTTGAGCAATCGTACTATCAAAAGAAAAATGCTATTAATAAAATGGAGGACGATTTGCGGAAACTCAATCGTCAACGCACGGATTTGCAGCTTTTAGTGAATAATTTGAAGGATAAATTCAATGATTTAAAAATTCAAATCACGGCTATTGGCGAGCGTTTGCAGGTGGAATTTAACATTTCTGTCAATGATTTAATCAATCAAAAACCTAAAGAGGGCTTGGTTAGAGAGGAAATGCAGCGAAAAGTGGATAATCAGAAGCGACAATTGGATACTTTTGGCGAAATCAACCCGATGGCTGTCGAGGCATACAATGAAATGAAAGAACGCCACGACACCATTTCTGAACAGCGCGACGATATTGTGAATGCCAAAGTGTCGCTCCTCGAAACCATGAAAGAAATTGAAGAAACGGCAACTGCACAGTTTTTAGAGGCTTTCAATACGGTGAGGATCTCTTTTATCGATGTTTTCAAAAGCCTTTTTGAAGAAGATGATACGGCTGATTTGATTCTGACTGACCCAAATAATCCGCTTGAATCAGGCATTCAAATCATAGCAAAACCAAAAGGCAAACGTCCGCAAAGTATCGCGCAGCTTTCAGGCGGTGAAAAAACGTTGACGGCTACGGCTTTGCTATTCGCTTTGTATCTTTTCAAACCAGCACCTTTCTGTATTTTTGATGAGGTAGATGCGCCTTTGGACGATGCGAATATTGGTAAATTCAATAAAATCATTAAAAAATTCTCAAAAGATTCTCAATTTATCATCGTCACGCATAATAAGGCGACGATGGCGGCAGTGGATGTCATATATGGTGTGCACATGCCCGAGCAGGGCGTAAGTGAAGTCACGCCTGTTGACTTTCGAGAATTAGGTAGTGTTGCGGCTTAATAAATGTCATTATAAAGCATGTGGCTAATTTTCAACTCTCAATTTTCAATTTTCAATTAAAAAAATGAAACCCTTTATCATTGGCATCACAGGCGGCTCAGGCAGCGGCAAGACAACTTTTATCAAGCATATTCGGGATCAATTTTCCGAAGATGAGTTGTGCATTATTTCACAGGATGATTATTATCGCCCTCGCAGTGAGCAGGCGATGGATGATAAGGGCTTTCATAATTTTGATTTGCCTCAATCTATTGATAAAAAGGCGTTTCATGCCGATATTGAGAAATTATTGAAAGGTGAGTTAGTTGAAAAAGTAGAGTATGTTTTTAATAATACGGGTGCGACCCCCTCAGTAAAAGTATTCAAACCTGCACCAATTGTGATAGTAGAAGGGCTTTTTGTCTTTCATTATAAAAAAATACGGCGACTATTGGACTTGAAAGTCTTTTTTTATGCGGCAGACCATTTGAAGGTGATTCGGCGGATTTTGAGAGATCAAGTAGAGCGCGGCTATCCGATTGACGATGTTTTGTATCGCTACGAGCACCATGTAATGCCGAGTTATTTGAAATATATACAGCCTTATATGCAGGATGCGGATTTAATTATCAATAATAATACTGATTTTAATATGGGTTTGGATGTTTTAGGTGGTTTTTTGAGGGATAAATTAAATCATAAATAACGACACTATTGAGAATGAAGAATGGTTGGCGGCTTTATCAACAAACCCTGTTTACGATTTTTTAAAAGACGATGAAGAGGATATTTATACACTTTCTGATGGCAAACCTTTTCAATAAATTTTAGCAATTACGAGCAACCAAAAGATTTAAACAAACTATGAGATATAAAATTGTTCTTGTTCCTTTCCAAAAGGAGCTTTATACTGAGGGGTCACTCATCGCTCTTCGATTCCGCGAATTGAACATTTTCATAAATGTCCACAAGTTGCAAATGACCATTAAAATACGGCAATTTAATAGTATCCTCAGCATGAGTAAATATTTCAAAACGCCAACCTTTTTCATCTCGACTGTACAACTCCACTAACATCTCTTCTTGCGAAATAATCATGTAATATTGCAACGATGGGAGGGTGGTATATTGCTTCAATTTATCATCGTGGTCAATTTTAGATGAGTTTTCTGAAGTGACTTCAATCAGCATTTCAGGCTTTGTTATGGCATGTGTTTCTGTAATTTCCGACAACTTTGCCACAGAAACATCGGGATAGCGGTATATTTTCTTATTTTGAATGATAGCTCTGACGTCATGACGAATAATAACATAGCCTTTTTTACTCAATTGAGTGCGGAGGTTGTAACCGCAATTATCAGCTATTAAATTAGCAATTACACTTTCTCCGGGCATAGGAATGAGTTTTCCGTTAACAAATTCATGGCGAATATCTGAGTGCTTTTCCAACTCAAAATATTCTTCTACAGTATATTTTTTTTCCTCAGCAATAACTGTCATTTCTCTTATTTTTTAATCTACAAAAATAGGTATTAAATGTTGAAAAACAAAAAATACGCTCAAACAACATTAATTCTTCTTCACCCTTTTTAGTGGCAATAAATTCATAGCATTTCGACTCAAATTCTCTATGCCCACTCTTGCAAATCGACTGCTTTCATCATAAAATAGAAAAATAATGGGGGCTTCTTCTATCAAAATTTTATCCAATTGATGATAGAGGTTATACCTTTTGGCATCATCATTTTCACTAAGGCTGGCTTCATAAATACGGTCAAATTCGAGGTTTTTGAAGCGTGTATAATTAGGCGGTGCAGGGTTTTTGGAGTAAAAAAAAGTATAGTACGATTCCGCATCAGGATAATCCGCAATCCATGAACCTCTGAAAAATGGAGTCGTTCCTTTGGTCATCATCTCGCGCATGGTGGCGGTTTCCATGACATCGAGATTGGTTTTAATGCCCAATTCCTCCCATTGCCTTGCGATAAAAGTGCAGAGGTCAAGGTAGTCTTTATTGAGTGTCAATTTAATAGTCGGAAGCCCTTTGCCATTGGAAAAACCCGCTTCGGCGAGTAGTTGGCGGGCTTTTGCAGGATTGTAATTATACCCAGTGACAGCATTTTTATTGGTAATATCAGTAGTATCTTTTTGAGTAGAAAAATCAACAAACGAAGGCAATCCTCTTGGAGCAAAACCAGCAGTGGCAGGTTGACCCATCGAATTGCGCAAGGTTCTCAGCATTAATTCCCTATCAAAACCATAGTTCAACGCCTGTCGAACCTTCTTTATACTGAGGGGGTTGATGCCGTTAGCGGCAGCGGTTTTATCTTTGGAAAAATCCATGTTGATGCCTAAATATTCGGAATTCAGATAAGGCGTTTTGATGAGTTGAATTTTACCAAATTGCTTGGGTTGCAACTCACCGTCTTGAGTCAATAATTCATTAACTACGCTGGATTCTATGCCGACCATGTAGTCAATTTTACCTTTCATCATTTCCAAATAAGCCGTCTTTCTATCAGGCATAAAACTCACTCTAACGCCATCTAAATAAGGAAATTGCACGCCATTTTCATCTTTTTCCCAGTAATTATTGTTTTTTAAGAGAAATAATCCTTGATTTTCCAACCATTTTTTAAAGACAAATGCGCCTGTTCCAACGGGGTTTTTCCTAAAATCTTTTTTATAAAATTCAACGGCTTCCTTCGGCACAATGCAGCAATATTGCATAGTCAAAATGTTCAACATCGGGCGAAAAGGTTTAGCTAAATGAAAAATAAATGTCGTATCGTCCTTCGCTTCAAACGGATTTTGAAGGCGAACACGGTCTTTAAATATCCATGAGCCCGACGAATTAACGGTCGTATCTATAATCCGATTGAAGCTGTACGCCACATCTGCCGCCACCATTTTTCGACCTTTTCCATTAGGAAAACAAGCATTATCATGAAAATAAACGGCATTATTTAAATGAAAAGTATAATCCAAACCATCTTTTGAAATCTCCCAACTTTTAGCCAAACAAGGGATAATATTCAACGAATCATCCAAGTAAACCAAGCCATTGTATAGGTGATCCACAGCCCACATGATGGCTTGATTGCGAGCGAACGCAGGGTCGAGCGTTGTGATGGCACTGATTTGATTGTAGTGGAAAACCTTTTTAATGGACTTGTTTGCAGTGTCATTTTTGCATTGGGTACATATAGAAAGGGTTAGTAGTGATATGAGGAGGATTTTATGCATTATAGGCTATTTATTTTCCTTAACACATCATTTTTTGTCATTCAGGAGGAATCTCTTATTACTTTTATAAACGCACAAAAGAGATTCCTACTGAATGACAAAAAAATATGTGTTTAGAATATGGTTAAAATTTCAAAAACTCATCTACCTGTTTTTCAATGGCTGTCAAAGCATTTGCATCGGCAATTTGATTAGAGGCGTTGAGTAATTTATTGAAAGCAGAAATGGGTAAAAGATTGGGTAAAACAGTGACGCCCATGAACATCATCACTGATGTAAAATGTTCTAAACCTCTAATATTGCCCGCTCGACCTGTCGCAACACCTACCAAAGCCGCTTTTTTTCCTTTAAAAATACTCATTTTGCTGCGAACTGATGCCGCATCCACGAATAGTTTGAGAATGCCAGGGAAACTGCCATTGTATTCAGGTATGACAAATATAAATTTATCGGCTGGCACCAATAGCTCGTCTTCTATGGTCTGAAAGGCAGTCGAAAGTGTATCTTTTTTATACATTCCTGCACCGTATAAATCTGGTGGTAAATCTTCTAAACTAAAAAGCCGCACCCCCTCAGTCGTTTTGGATTCAATGAGCGTTTGGTAATGCATGGCGAGGATACGCGTCAAGCCATCTTTTCTATCTGTTCCTGAAATAATTGTTATCATTAGATGTTTTTATCTTATTTTTTTTCAATTCTACAATCAAATTGCTTCTCATCTCGATTAATATTTTTAAATCCATTTCCTGCATCAATATTCACCACCGATTGATTTTTATTATTCCGAATACAAATGCGGCTTTCAGGTTTCACTTGTCCATTGGCATCCAACGTATTTTTATCCACAATGCCATCGTACATAATATGCGGCACGTCTTTACCAAATTTGAGCTTAAACATGTACATTTTACCCATTCTGCCCTTCTTAGTCGCTCGTTCATTTCGCCTTTCAAAAACATTGTCGTGAATATCAATAGCGGCCGGGTAGGGATAATAGGCAGTATCTTTAATCTTAATTTCAGTCATAAAATAGCTGATAATGCCGATGCCCGAAGTCTTGTTATTGATAATTTGGTTGTTAAAAATTTCAACATGATTAGTCGCTAAAACCGTCATGCCCGTACCATCAGGCACTTGAGCCACGATATTACCTTTGGGCGCAAAATTGGGAAGATTATTCTCTTTAATCACGTTCTCAAAAACGCGGATATGCCCCCCTTTTTTTTGAACCAAATCAGGCAAATCAAAAATCAAAATCCCACCAGTATTGCCTGTCGCTACATTATGATGCACGTCCGCATACAAAGAGTTTTCGATTTCGATGCCTGCTACATTTTGAAAGGCTAAACAGTTTTTAACCTCTATATTTTTGGATTGCCCAACATAAATACCTGCATCCGAAGCCCCAATAGCTGTGCAACTATCAATCAAAACATCCTCGCATTGCACAGGATAGAGGGCATAACTGCCGTTTGTCTCCTTCGGTTTGCCTGTCCACTCAGCTTTCACGCGGCGGAAAGTCATGCCTTTGACGTGCATGGTTTTGATGAGGTCGCCTTTAGAATCTTGAACCGTCAAATCCTCGAGTGTGATGTTTTCGCAGTTCGTAATTTTGATGCCTTCTGCACCCGTGGTTTGATTTTTAAAGGACAAAATAGTCTTACCCATGCCTTGACCTTTAATTATCACGTTCTTTTTACCCTCCAACGATAGGCTCTTGCTGATACTAAACACCCCCTCAGTAATTTCGACTTTTGAACCGTTTTCAACCATAATCAATTGGGTTTGAAGACGTTTTTCAATGTCTGCTTGTGCATTTGTAGTAGCCAATTGGGTAAATAACAGGGCAATAATTAATAAGTTATGTTTCATTGTTTTGTTTTTATTATAAAATGGTTTTAAAATAATTAAAAAATTAGGTTAATTATACCTAAACTGGAGATAATTATGTCTATACCCAACATAATTATCAGCACATTAGAGATAATTATGTCCATATCCGACATAATGTATCAGCATATTAGAGATAATTATGTCTATATCCAACATAATTATCAGCATATTGGACATAATTATGTCTATACTCAACATAATGTATCAGCACATTGGACATAATTATGTCTATGCCCGACATAATTATCTCTACATTGGACATAATTATCTCTACATTGGACATAATTATGTCTATACAATCACACCACCGCCGCCTCCAAAAGCGTCAACACCCCCCCCTCAGTATTCAACTCTGCTTCGATGCCTACTGGCAAAGTAAACTGGTTAGAAATATGCCCAAACGATAAACCGTACATCACAGGAATGCCTAATTGACCAAGCCTATCTTTCAAACAATCTATCAATGACTGCGAATTTTCCTCTGGTTTAGGATTACAGCCTTCAAAAACGCCAAGCGCAATGCCCGCCAATTGCTTAAAATCATGGGCTTGAAGCATTTGAGTGAGCATCCTATCTATGCGATATGGTCGCTCGTCAATATCTTCCATGAACAGGATTTTGCCTTTCAAATCCTTCAAAGCGTAAGGCGTTCCGTCCATAGCGGACAGCAGCGAAAGGTTGCCGCCTATGAGTTTACCTCGACATTTACCCGCCGTAATGACCTCTGGTTTGAATAAATTTGACTCATTTTTAAGGTTTTCAGCCGACGGATTCAAAATATACTGAGGGGTCGGATTCATCAAAACGTTCAAAACATTGGGCTTCGTAAAATCAGTATAATCCGACGTTCCGACGGGTCCATGAAAGGTGACAAGACCTGTTTTTTGATAAATGGCTACATGCAAGGCAGTAATATCGGAGTAGCCAATAAAAATTTTAGGATTTTTTTTAATTAAATTAAAATCAACATTGGGCAATATACGCGTTGCCCCATATCCTCCTCGAATGCACCAAACAGCATCCACTTCCTTATCCGAAAATGCCCAGTGCAAATCTTCTAAACGCTGTGCATCAGTGCCTGCGAGGTAGCCATTTTGCGCTCTGAGGTTTTTACCTAATTTTAATTTAAACCCTAAATCCGTCAAACTTTTAATGGCTTGCTCTATTTTATTGTCGTTGATGGCACTCGAAGGCGCAATCACGCCGAGGGTATCGCCCAATTTTAAACGTTTAGGTTTCATCGTTTTTTTACAGATAAGTTCTTGATTCACAATCTCTTGTGTATTAGAATGAATAAATATATTTTCACTTAAAAAAGGAGCGAGGGGCAGACCCCTCAGTATAGTTCGTCTTTTCATGATAATAAGTAATGATGAATGATAAATGATGAACGATGAATAACATAAGATGTTGATTTGCAAATAGTTAAGTTGAATCATTTTCTCGTTTATCTTTATTCAACTACTTATTAGCAGAGTCGTTTTGTAATAAATCAAAGAAAATCAGTTGCATCAGTTTAATCAGTGTCCCATTGAATCCAATCGATTTTTACAATAAAATATAAACACGAACTACAGAATATTAAACCAATATCAAGGCATTCAGCCAATTTTTTTTCAACTTTGTCATTGATAAAAAATTTGTCAAAAATAAGAGTTGCCAAGATACCATTAAAATAGGTTTATGAAAATAACATCCGTCGAAATTTATAAATTCAATGTCCCACTGCTTGAGCCTTTTGTGATTGCCATCGAAACAATTACTCATGCAGAAAGCATTTTGATAAAAATAAATACTGATACTGACATTTACGGTTGGGGAGAGTGCAATCCTTACAGAAGTATAGTCGGCGAAACGCAGGGTACATGCTTTGAAGCAGCTAAGTTTTTAGCCAATATACTGAGGGGGGCAAACCCAATTGCTGTAGGGAATTGCATTGCTGCAATGGATAAAATGCTACATGGTAACCGCTGTGCAAAATCTGCTTTCGACATGGCACTCTACGATATTGCTTCAAAAGCAGCCAATATGCCGCTATATACCTACCTCGGTGGAGACAATAACAGACATATTCACACCGATATGACTGTCGGCATCAATACGCCTGCTTATATGGCGGCTTCGGCTTTGCGTTTTAAAAATGCAGGATTTCCTGCTATTAAAATTAAATTAGGCACTCATAAAAATGATGATACAGCGCGTATAAAAGCCATCAGAGAAGCCGTTGGCGACGACATTCCTTTGCGAGTCGATGCCAATCAAGGTTGGGATGAACCAACAGCTATTGCCACTTTGCGAGCCATTGCGCCCTACGATATTGAGCATTGCGAGCAGCCCGTAAAAGCCCGTCATTTTGCCTCAATGGCAAATGTGAAACGGCAAAGTCCTATTCCAATTATGGCTGATGAGTCCGTTTTTGATGCAACGGATGCCTTTAATTTGGCTCAAATGAATGCTTGCGATTATTTTAATATCAAATTAGCGAAGTCGGGTGGCATTCATAATGCGTTGAAAATCAATGCCATTGCTGAAGCGGCGGGCATTAAATGTCAAGTCGGTTGCTTTTCAGAAACCCGCTTAGCCATGACGGCTTTGATGCATTTTGTACTGGCTTGCCCGAACGTTGTTCACTTCGATATGGACGCCCCTTTGATGCTTTCAAGCGACCCAATACTGAGGGGGGTGATATATGGTGAAAAGGGCAGCGTTTTTTTAGAAGAGGGTAGCATGGGGATTGGTGCTGAGGTGGATGAAGCGTTTTTGAAGGAGATGGAGAGGGTGGTGGTGGGGTGAGATATTTTAACCACAACTTGCAGCAAGTTCAAAACTTGCTGCAAGTTAATTTATATGTTTAAATCAAATAAAATGACAACACGCAGAGATTTTCTACAACAAATGGGCATCGGCACAGCCAGTTTATTACTACCTGATAATAAGGTGCAAAATATTTTCCAAGAGTCCAAGAAATTAGGCGTGGCTTTGGTTGGTCTGGGCAATTATTCCAATATTCAATTAGCCCCAGCTTTGTTGGAAACGGAGTATTGCAAACTGGCGGGCATCGTGACAGGTACGCCCGATAAAATACCGATTTGGACTCAGAAATACAATATTCCTAAGCAAAATGTCTATAATTATGACAATTTTGATAGTATTAAAGACAATCCTGATATAGATATTGTCTATGTCGTGCTGCCCAATTCCATGCACGCTGATTTCACAATTCGAGCAGCCAAAGCAGGAAAGCACGTCATTTGTGAAAAGCCGATGGCAATGAATGTGAAGGAATGCGAGATGATGATAAAGGCTTGCAAGGCGGCGAATGTGATGCTGTCTGTCGGTTATCGCCTATATTTTGAGCCACACCATTTGGAAATGCGGCGTTTAGCGACTGAAAAAGCGTATGGCAGTGTTAAAATGATACAATCTGGCTTGGGCTATTCGATGGCAAATCCTTTGTCTTGGCGATTGAATAAAGCTTTGGGTGGCGGCGGTGCGATTATGGATTTGGGCGTGTATTGCGTTCAAGGCGTGAGGCGGACATTGGGCGAATTGCCTTTGACAGTAACGGCTCAAGGTTTTAATACAGATAAAAAATTATTTAAAGATATTTATGAAATGGTGTCATTTCAAATGACTTTTCCAAGCGGTGCTGTTTCAGATTCTATCACCACTTATTCCTCTTCAATTGATAGATTGTATGCCACAACGAGCAGCGGTGAATGGTTCTCTTTGCAACCCTCCTTCACAGGCGGCGGTGCGACGGGTGATTCTTCAAAAGGTAAAATTTCTTTCAAAATGCCTAAATATCAACAGATTAAACAGATAGATGCTTTCGCTCAAAATATTATCAATAAAACACCCCCTTTAGCATCGGGTGAAGAGGGTTTGATTGATATGAAAATTATTGAAGCCATTAAAAAGGCGGCGGATACGGGGCAGAAGGTGAAAATTGAAAATTGAAAATTGAAAAGTGAAAAGTGAAAATTGAAAATTGGACTTTAAGAGTGTAATGGGACACTGATTTTACTGATGTGACTGATTTTTCCTGATTATTAATTGTAAATCAGAAAAAATCAGTCGCATCAGTCGAATCAGTGTCCCATGATTTTTCCTGATTATTAATTGTAAATCAGAAAAAATCAGTCGCATCAGTAAAATCAGTGTCCTATTACACCCTCACATAACCCATTTCTCTAACAGTATTTTTATTCTTTAAAATTTTAAATTAAAGAAATAAAATTTTAAAATAAAAATAATAACCATCAAATATTCTTCAAATTAAACATGAAATACTGAGGGGGGTAATATTCCCATAAAATTGAGTAATTTTGAGGTTCTATTTAAGCGAATCAATTTATATTATTCCAATTATAAAATTATCAAGCAAACATGGCTGATCCTAAAGGCTTTCTGAAATTTACCAGAGAGTTGCCTAAATCCCGCAATCCGAAAGAGCGGATTCACGATTACAAAGAAATATACGAACCTTTTGCTGAGGATAAAACGCTACAACAGGCTTCGCGTTGCATGGATTGTGGTGTGCCGTTTTGCCACAGCGGTTGCCCTCTTGGCAATATTATTCCTGAATTTAATGATGCCGTGTATCGAGAAGATTGGAGCGAGGCGTATGATATATTGAGTGTCACGAATAATTTTCCTGAATTTACAGGCAGAATATGCCCTGCACCATGCGAATCCGCTTGCGTTTTGGGCATCAATCAGCCACCTGTGGCGATTGAGCATATTGAAAAATCAATTATTGAACATGCTTACGCCAATAATTTAGTCAAATCAGAGACCCCCTCAGTACGGACGGGTAAAAAAGTGGCTGTTGTTGGTTCAGGACCGGCTGGTTTAGCGGCGGCGGCTCAGTTGAATAAAGCAGGGCATACGGTGACGGTTTTTGAACGAAATACCCGCATCGGTGGCTTATTGCGCTACGGTATTCCTGATTTTAAATTAGAAAAATGGGTGGTTGACCGTCGTCAAAAAACGATGGAAGACGCAGGTATTATTTTCAAAGTGAATACAAATATAGGCGTTGATATTCAAGCTGATGAGTTGTTGAAGGGTTTTGATGCAGTGGTTTTATCAGGTGGCTCAACGATTCCACGTGATTTAAAAATACCTGGACGAGACTTGAATGGCGTTTATTTCGCTATGCAATTCCTTGAACAAAGCAATAAAAGGGTAGCTGGTGATGGTGAAATAGGTGAACCAATTATGTCAACCGATAAAAATGTGGTCGTTATTGGCGGTGGTGATACTGGTTCAGATTGCGTGGGCACATCCAATCGGCATGGTGCAAAATCCGTCACTCAAATTGAATTACTCGCCAAGCCCCCCCTCAGTAGAGCGGAGTCCACGCCTTGGCCCAATTGGCCCATGATGGTTCGCACGTCGTCCTCGCATGATGAGGGTTGCACACGCGATTGGGCAATCAATACGAAGGCATTTATTGGCGATGAAAATGGTGATTTAAAAGGTTTACAAATTGTAGAAATTGAGTGGAAAGATGGCAAAATGACTGAAATTGAAGGCTCAGAGCAGGAGATTCCTTGCGAAAGAGCGTATATCGCCGCCGGTTTCCTCCATCCACAACATGAAGGTATATTGAATCAACTCGGCGTTGATTTGGACAATAGAGGCAATGTAAAAGACAATAATTATCAGACGAATATTGCCAAAGTATTTGCTGCAGGAGATATGCGGAGAGGTCAATCGTTGGTGGTTTGGGCAATTTCTGAAGGTCGTGAATGTGCCAGAGAAGTGGATTCTTTTTTAACAGGACATTCGGCTTTGGAGGCAAAAGACGCTTCTTTGACGAAGCTGATTTTGGCAGGTGCAGAAGTGGATTAGTAAATTGAAAAATGAAAAATAACGATATTTTACGCCGACTCCGCTATGCTTTCGACTTCACCGACTCGAAAATGATAAGTCTATTTAGATTGGGTGGAGAAGAAGTCACGCGTGAAGAAGTGAGCGATTGGTTGAAAAAAGAAGATGACCCAGCTTTTAAGAGTCTTCATGACATAAAATTAGCTGTTTTTTTAAATGGATTAATCAATGATCGACGCGGTAAAAAAGAGGGTGAACAACCCAAACTCGAAAAAGAATTGAATAATAATATCATTTTTAGAAAACTGAAAATTGCTCTCAATCTGAAAGAGGAAGATATTTTAGCCATTTTTAGTTTGGTCGGTATGAACATCAGCAAACATGAAATCAGTGCTTTTTTCAGAAGCCCTGAACAACATCAATACCGCCTTTGTAAAGACCAAATTTTGAGAAATTTTATACAAGGATTGCAGTTAAAATATCGGATTTAGCGTCTTCTAAAATAAAATAACGCGTTAGATTTATACCCCTCAGTATTTTAAGAGCAAATTGAGGAAGATATATCGAAACAGTTTTAATTTTTCAATTAAAAAAAGATGAGATATTCTATAAAATGTTTTATCTTTGCAGCGCAAAATTTAATTTTCATTTAATATAAAAAAAGCGAGGTAAAAAATCATGCTGATTATTGATGTAAAAGACAGCGAAAGCATTGACAAAGCTCTTAAAAAATATAAGAGAAAATTCGAAAGAAGTGGCACCCTTAAACAACTCCGCCGCCGTAAAAATTTCACTAAACCAAGCGTAGAACGTCGTACAGAGGTTTTGAAAGCCGTTTATAAGCAAGAGAAGTACGGTAATTTAGATTAAATTTTTTATTTATTATTGTCTTTTGGTTATTTAATAAAGCATATTTACATTTGCTTAATTAATTAATCTAAAATAATAATCAATTGGAATTAAATCTTGATGTGTTCTTTCGGTTTATTGAATCCGAAAAAAGATATTCTCCTCATACCATTATAGCGTACAAATCGGATATTAATCAGTTTGTTTCGTTTCTTGAATCGTATAGCCTCACTTCTGTAACGGAAGTGAGGCATACTCATATACGGGCATGGATAGTGGCTCAAATGACCGACGAGGTAGCTGCCCGCAGTGTGAATAGAAGGCTTTCCTGCTTAAAAACTTATTTTAAACTCCTACAAAAAAGAGGCTTTATCGTCGCCAATCCGATGGCGAAAGTGACCAATCCTAAAACTGGCAAACGCCTTCCTTCCTCTGTTCCCGAACGCAAAATGGAGCAACTCCTCGACCAAATGGATTGGGGCGTTGACTACCCCTCAGTATTGGCGCGTACTGTCATCGAAACCATCTACGGAACGGGTATTCGCTGCTCAGAAGTGACGGGTTTGACTATTCAAAACGTTAATTTTGCTCAAAATCAATTGAAAGTATTGGGTAAAGGTAATAAGGAACGATTAGTCCCTTTCGGTTCAAAATTGGCTGAAATACTGAGGGGGTACTTAGAAACCCGCAAGATGAATTTCCCTTTCGTTGAAAATCCCCAATTTTTTCTGAGTGCCAAAGGAGAGTCGATTAATACGGCGACAGTTTATAATTTAGTAAAAAAGAATTTATCCTATGTAACAACGCAAGAGCAACGCAGTCCACACGTATTGAGGCACGCCTTCGCTACGCATCTTTCTGAAAATGGGGCAGATTTGAACGCTATCAAAGAGCTATTGGGTCATGCGAGTTTAGCCGCTACTCAAATATATACGCATAACTCGGTTGAAAAATTAAAAAAAGTGTATCAACAGTCGCATCCTAAGAGTGGGAAGGGCGATTGAGTTGGTTATTGGTTTGTCAACGCCTGAAATAGCTTGACATTGTCTTGTTAAATCTAAACACAAAACAAATAAAACTATACACCTCTTTGATTTATATAAAAAATTTTGTCAAAAGCGAAAATGACAATTAATTGACTGTTAAAGCTAAGTTAATGAATACTACAAGGCATTATGATTTAGTTACCAAAGAGAAAATAAGATGGAGATTGAAAGTGAGGAATTTGAAAAGAATAATTAAGGTGGATTTGAATGATTAAATCAAGTTTCTGTTAACAAATTTTATACTGTCAATTGCTTATACCATAAAAATAGTATTTTGCGTACTATGATAAAATCAAATATTATGAATTAAAAATAAAAATTTTTAAAAATATTCTTTGTAATTCAAAATTAATTCATCAATTTGCAGTGCTGAAAAAAACGAGAAGCGATTTTCGTCAGTTGCACTTACAAACAAACTTTAACAATTTTTTCTTTAACCATTTAAACTGGTAGCCACATGAGAGTACAAACGGAAGCTATTCATTTTTCCGCAGACATTAAATTGTTATCTGCAATCGAAGCTAAATTAGCTAAATTAGAAAATTTCTTCGACCGAATCATTGAAGCAAGAGTCATTCTGAAATTAGAAAACTCAGGTCAAATTCGAGATAAGATTGCAGAGATTAAGCTCCATTTACCGAACGGTATTATTTTTATTAAAGAAACGAGTAAGTCTTTCGAAGCAGCTATTGATAAAGCTCTCGTGGCACTCAAAAGGCAATTGGTCAAACACAAGGAAAAAGTGACTAATCGTCGAATTTCTGAAAAGAAGGAAAATTAAAGACACAATTTTTTAAAAAATCAACACCGCTCTGCCGATTCATTTCGGTGGAGCGTTTTTTATGAGTGGAATAATAGGCGAAATACTGAGGGGTCATTTATCGTTAGAATTAAAAGCATAATTAAGGTTACATCAATGAATGTGGAAAACTTTTAGATGATTATTTTCAAATGCACTTGTAGAATTAAAAAACGCAAGTATCTTTGCACCGCTTTTAGAAAGAGAGATAATAAATTTTCAAATTATTTCATAAAAGTTTGTTGAGTTATTAAAAAATGCTATCTTTGCATCGCTTTTTGAAAAAGGCAGTTTTAGATAGAAAATTTTTCAACGATAAACTGCAACTAATTTAAGAAGTAAGGCGTAATAAGTATAAGTTCTTTAACATGATTTCGCTCTTGTCTAATAGTTCTAATTTAAGCCAGTGTAGCTCAGTTGGTAGAGCAGCTGATTTGTAATCAGCTGGTCGGGGGTTCGAGTCCCTCCACTGGCTCTTTTTTAGGGAGTATACCAGAGTGGCCAAATGGGGCAGACTGTAAATCTGCTGGTAATACCTTCGGTGGTTCGAATCCATCTGCTCCCACTTTATTAGGCTCAAAGACAGTGCAACAAGCGGGAGTAGCTCAGTTGGTAGAGCGACAGCCTTCCAAGCTGTAGGTCGCGGGTTCGACCCTCGTCTCCCGCTCAACTTCACTTTAACGATTTACGATTTTTTGATTTACGACCCTGCAACTTCTCTCACTCGTAAATCGTAAATCATTCTCACAAGAATATTTATAAAAAAATCGTCAATTGTTAAGCCGTTGTAGCTCAGGGGTAGAGCACTTCCTTGGTAAGGAAGAGGTCGCGGGTTCAATTCCCTTCAACGGCTCAAAATGCTCTAATCGCTTGATAATCAACGGAAGACATATTTAACTTGAAAGTAATTAATAAGAAAATTTCATAAAATTTTAAAAAATAATTCAATGGCAAAGGAAACCTATAATAGGGCGAAACCGCATCTCAATATTGGTACAATCGGTCACGTTGACCACGGTAAAACTACTTTGACTGCGGCTATAACTTCTGTACTTGCTAAACAAGGCTTGGCAAAAGTTATGTCTTATGACTCAATTGATGCTGCTCCTGAGGAAAAAGAGCGCGGTATCACAATCAACACCGCTCACGTTGAGTATGAGACGAAACTTCGTCACTATGCTCACGTTGACTGTCCGGGTCACGCTGACTATGTGAAAAACATGGTAACAGGTGCTGCTCAGATGGATGGTGCTATTATCGTGGTTGCGGCAACAGATGGTCCGATGCCACAAACACGCGAACACATTCTTTTGGCTCGTCAGGTAGGTGTTCCTAATATCGTTGTTTTCATGAATAAGGTTGACCTTGTTGATGATCCTGAGATGTTAGAACTTGTAGAGATGGAAGTTCGCGAGTTGTTGAGCAAATATGATTTCGATGGCGATAACGCTGCCGTTATTCAAGGTTCTGCTCTTAAAGCTCTTGAAGGAGATGCTACTTATGTTCAAAAAATCATGGATTTAATGGACGCTTGCGATACTCAAATTGCTGAGCCGCCGCGTGCTACTGATAAGCCGTTCTTGATGCCAGTTGAAGATGTATTCACAATCACAGGTCGTGGTACAGTTGCAACAGGTCGTATTGAGCGTGGTATCATCAACGTTGGTGAGTCAGTTGAAATCATCGGTATGATGAAAGACGACGAGAAACCAATCGTTTCTACAGTAACAGGTGTTGAAATGTTCCGTAAGTTATTGGATCGTGGTGAAGCAGGTGATAACGCAGGTCTTCTTCTACGTGGTGTTGACAAGGAGCAAATCAAGCGTGGTATGGTTATCTGTAAGCCAGGTAGCGTAAAACCACACAAAAAATTCAAGTGTCAAGTGTACGTATTGTCAAAAGACGAAGGTGGTCGTCACACACCATTCTTCAATGGCTACCGTCCACAATTCTATTTCCGTACAACAGACGTAACAGGTGATTGCAAATTACCTGCAAACATCGAAATGGTAATGCCAGGTGATAACGTTGAGTTGGAAGTACAATTGATCAACAAAATCGCAATGGAAAAGGGTCTTCGTTTCGCTATCCGTGAGGGTGGTCGTACAGTAGGCGCTGGTCAGGTTACTGAAGTAATTGAGTAATCATATTAATTAAGGCTAATTAGGAATTTGCTAATCAAATAATTTAGTTTACATTTGTAAATTCGATTCTTTGATTGGCAATTCCTAATTACATTTTAGGGGTATAGCTCAACTGGTAGAGTGGCGGTCTCCAAAACCGCAGGTTGCGGGTTCGATCCCTGCTGCCCCTGCAAGTACAAGCGAACCTCCCTGTTTCATTGACAGGTTTGTTCGCTCTTTTTTTGAAAATTATAATCGATTTAGATAGAGTGGCATTATATTAGCCCCTTTATTTTATAAAATTTAAATAAAATGAATAATATTAGACTTTATATCAACGAAAGCTTTGATGAACTTAAAAACAAAATCACTTGGCCCACTTGGATTAACCTCCAACAAACAACGGGTATAGTTCTTATAGCAAGTGCATTCTTGGCTTTACTTATTTTTTCAATGGATACTGTATCCAATCAGTTATTGAAACTAATATACGGTGTAAAATAGTAGGTTATTGAATTTCAAAAACCGATTTTCAATCCAAATCGAATATGTCAGAAGAAACAAAATGGTATTCGCTTCGCGTTATCAGCGGTAAAGAGCGAGCAATCAAAGAACGCATTGATAAAGAAATCAAAGCTGAAGGTTGGCAGGATTATGTCCCTAACGTAGTCGTACCCACTGAGAAGGTGTATAAAATACGCAACGGTAAAAAAGTTATCCAAGAGCGCAATATACTCCCAGGCTATATCCTTGTTGAAGCATTGCCTTCTAAGTTAAAAGGTGATGTCGTTTCTCAGATTACCAATGTTCAAAATGTTATTCATTTCCTTGGTAAAAATGAGCCGATTCCGATGCAAACGAGCGAAGCAAAACGCTTACTGGGTGTCGTAGATGATTCTCAAGGTCATTCTGAAACGCTGGTTGAGCCATTCATCATTGGAGAAAGTGTCAAAATTACGGATGGTGCATTTGCTGATTTCGTAGGTGAAATTCTTGAAATAAACGAAGAAAAGAAAAAGCTCAAAGTAGTTGTAAAAATCTTCGGACGTGGTACAGAAATGGAATTGGGTTTCATGCAAGTAGAAAAACAGAATTAAATTCAACTGTTTATATTAAAAAAGCGGTCAAAGTCTGAGGATTTTGACCGCTTTTTTAATATATATATCTACTTGATTGCAAAATTTATACTTTTGAAACTTTAACAAATTATGGATTTATAGAATTCTGAATATTTTTCTCCTCCTGCATTTACTATGCATCTATTTAAAAAAATTAAATTCTTCTCAGTATCATTTCGTTGAATAGAACCTTGA
>JAYTUY010000152.1:0-1721 GCA_043744275.1 Saprospiraceae bacterium | reverse complement strand
ATTGGACAGACACCAGAATAGAAGGCCATATTTGTTTATGCTACATCGCTTTTGCCTTACAAAATTATGTACTACAAATGGCCAATAAAACCGAAAAGCTGTTAACCGAAACAAGCATGCGAGCCACATTAGATAAAATGCAGGTAAGTCTGCTAGCCCACAACACCGAGAATGTGTATGTACGCTCAGCGCAAACGCCTCAAGAAATAACCTTACAAAAGAATCTAGGCCTGAAAGCAATCAACCCACTCACTCCTGAGGATAGCCTTAAAATATAATACCACCCTTTTATTGGCAATAAAATCGATTTGTAGAGAGCCGATTCAATAAACCTATGCCTGATTATCAGCGAGTTAACTCAAAATGGTGTCAAACTCGAGAAAATGTTAGAGTTCAAAATATAATTTGATATTTCTTCTTTTTTACTTGTAATGCGAATTAAGAGTTAAAAAATTAAATTTATAAAAGCGGCGGCTAATTTTCCGAACATATGAATTTTCAATCCATTAGAAGACCGCACTTTATTTGCTCTTTGAATATCTGTTTTTGTGATTAACCAATTGAAAAAAGATTCAATTGGTTGTCTTATAGATGATACTGCTTTTGAGTACATTTCGTTAAAAGCTGCATCGAATTGTTTTAGATTTTCAGGCTGGGCTTTTATTGCTTTAATTGGGGTTAACATTTCGGTTTGATATTCTAAATATTGATTTTGGAAATATTCTTTATTGGTATAAATTTTATCGCCATAAATGTTTCTTCTCTTAATATTTGCCCAGAAATGTTTATATACATTTAAGTCATTTTCAGATGCTTTTGTAATAATAATACTCTCAGGATGAGGTATATGTCCTTTATTTTGAAAGGCCATAGCATGAAGTTTAAGGCCATAATAGTAAAGATTTTTAGTAGAACAATAACTTTTGTCTGTTAACTCTTTAGCAACTTTGCCAGGTCTTTTTCCGGAACTTGTGATAATTGGCATTGAATCTATTAAGCTATTTTCATTAGAAATTGTAGCTGGTGCAAATTCAGTAATTAAGCTGTTTAATAGCAAACTAAATGCGTCAACAAGCTTATTTAGCCGAGTATTAAAAGCAACATAAGAGGGTAAATTGGGAAACCAATCTGCATAATAGTTTAAAATAAATTCGTGCATTTCTGATATAGAAATTCTTTTTTCAGCATGCACACAAAATAGATAAATAGTCATAATCTCTTGATCTGTAAATTCTGGAGAACTATTATTTGTAAACCTTTGACATTGGTACTTTAATTCTAATTCATATTTTTCGCAAATAAAGAAGTAAATTTTTACTAATTTTGATTGAGTCGCCTGATTAATCATGTGTATTTTTTAGTGCTTGGTAACACTATAAATATACTGATTATCAGGCACTTAACCTAATTTTTGACCTCTTTTTTTGCTGTATTTGATCGTTAAATTCAAGTAATTTCAAAACATTAAAACTACTTTTAACTCTTAATTCGCATTTGTAATATTTTTTTGGGGGTTATTAATAATATTATCATCTTTTTGACATGAAAAACTGACTACTATTAATAATCCTAAAAATAATAAAAATTTGAATTTTCTAATTTTAAAATATTTCAACTTTTGTTGAATTAAAAGAGTTTTTTTCATACTTCTACGTGTTTAAATTGTTTAAAAAAAATTTAGATTCTAAAAACCTCCTGCTGTTCATCCAAAGATTAGGGAG
>JAYTUY010000151.1:0-72773 GCA_043744275.1 Saprospiraceae bacterium | reverse complement strand
ATATGTTTTTTGGTAAAAGAACAAAATTGGGTTTAATCCCGATGACTGCTGACGCCATGTATATGTTCGTGGTCTCGGCAGAAGGTGAACACAATCCTATTATTCCACAAGACGAATTGGTCTCTCGCTTGAAAGCGTATGTCAGTGAGTACCCTGCGCCAATGGTTCAAGACATTTTAGACCAAATTACGGAGGCTGATAAAGTCAATTACCGCCCATTAGAAACTTTGATGATGCCTGCGCCCTGGTACAAAAACCGAGTAGTCATGATTGGCGATGCTGCACATGCCACGATTCCGCAATTGGGTTCAGGGGCTGCTTTAGCCATTGAAGATGCCGTTGTTTTAGCAGAATTATTGAAATCAGATGATAATGTAGAAACCATTTTAGAAAATTATATGAAACGCCGTTACGAGCGTTGCAAAATGATTGTTGATGTCTCCAATCAATTGGCTGAATGGGAACAAATGGAGTGGAAAGGTATTCCTTTGCCCGAAGGCGCTAATATGGGGGCATTGATGGGTAAGGCTTTAGGGGCATTGGTAGCACCGATTTGATATCGAATTACAAAGACTTAGAGATTAAAATTCTCATAAATATTCTGCATAGAAATAGTAATACCAACGGATTGTAAAGTCAAATTATCTGAAACATTTTTTATGATAGTCTCTTGCCAAAGACCGGGTTCTTTTCGATACCAAATTTCAGCATAATATTCATCTTGACGAATGAGGACATATTCTCTAATGCTTTCAAGGGTTTTGTATTTATCGAATTTACCTGTGCGGTCATATTTTTGAGTGCTTTTGGAAAGAACTTCAACAACGATGATGGGATTAATGAGCAACAATTTTTCATCATCCCAATAGATAGGTTTTTCACAAACAGCTAAAGCATCGGCATAGACACCTTCATCAAGACTTGGAAAATAGATTTTTTGATCAGATGTGAATACAACATATTTAGTTGGCAATTTTTTAAATGCAAACTTCATCTCTGCTGAAATATTGGCTGATATAATATTATGGGGTCCTTTTGAATAGGGCATTTTGATGATATTACCGTTAATAAATTCGTGTTTGTCAGCTGATTTAGCTTCTTTACGTAGGTATTCTGCCAAAGTGTAAGTTTTTAACTTACGCTTGGATTGGAAAGAAATTGGAATATGTGCTTCTGGACTAACCATTTTATGTGCTTTTTTTTACAAAATTAAAGAATTTTATTGTTTTATCAAAATCAAATTAGATTATAAAATAAGTCATTCCAAAGTATGAAACTCATCACTTTCAAAAATAAAAAAGGACAAACTCGCATTGGCTGGCTCACCGCAGACGGTCAAGGCGTAGTAGATATGAAACTCACGGACAAGCGATTGCCCACCGATATGTTGAGTTTTATTGATAAACATGAGCAGTATTTTAAGATTATTAAAGACAATAATTTAGAAAATATACCCCCTCAGTATTGGACGTCGGATGTCGGATTTCAGATTTCGGATAGCGACGCGCCGAAATCCGAAATCAGAGATCCTAAATTGCAAGTGACACTTTTAGCCCCTCTGCCCAATCCACGCAGCTTTAGAGATTTTATCGGCTTTGAACAACATATGCTCAATGCGACTAAAACATTTGGTCATAATGTAGGTGAAATTTGGTATCAAATTCCCATTTTTTATTTCACCAACCATCAAGCTATTTATGGTTTAGACGAAGAAATACAAAAGCCAGCCCAAGAAACAAGGCTGGATTTAGAATTAGAATTAGCAGTGGTGATGGGTAAAAAAGGATCGAATATTAAGGCTGAAAATGCGGAGGATTATATTTTTGGATACACCGTTTTCAACGATTGGTCGGCTCGGGCTATTCAAAAAATGGAAGGTGGTGGTCCGCCATTAGGTCCTCACAAAGGTAAAGATTTTGCCAATTCAATTGGACCCTATATCATCACAAAAGACGAAATGGAGCAGTATAGATGTACCATTTCTAAGGAAAAATTTCCAGAACATCTGCGTTTTCCAGAAAAAAACTTTAAAAGATTTGATTTGAAAATGACTGCCAAAATTAATGACCAAACCATTACCGAAGGCAATTACAATACAGTTTATTGGGCTTTTCCAGAGCAAATAGAAAGGGCTACTGAAAATAATGTCACCATTATGCCTGGCGATATACTCGGCTCAGGTACAGTCGGGTGGGGCAGTTTGATTGAAAATAATTTCAGCGTACATCGCCCTCTTGAAGCAGGAGATGTTGTTGAATTAGAAATTGAAGGAATTGGAATTCTAAGAAATAAAATAGTTTAACGATTTCGAATTTGGGATTTAAGTTAATAGAATTAGGATTGGTAGGATTTTAAAGATGTTTAAGGATTGCGTAAGTCCCGCTGATAAATCCTTAAACATCTTTCTCATCCTACCAATCCTAATTCTAATAAAAAAATCCTACCAATTCTACAAATAAAATAGCAACAATGAAAATAGCCTTTATCCTATACGACGGCATCACTTACTTAGATTTTATTGGCATCTACGACCCCATAAGTCGTTTAAAATCAATGAGTTATATCCCTGATTTGACTTGGGATATTTGTTCAAATAAGCCCATTATTGAGGATAGTTTTGGTTTGAAAATGCTGTGCAATCAAACGCTCAATTCTTTAGCAGACTACGATATGATCATCGTACCGGGTGGCTTTGGTACGAGAGAATTACAAATGGATAAGGAATTTATGGGATGGTTACAAACCGCTGAACCAGTTCCTTATAAATTATCCATTTGTACAGGCAGTTTACTTTTAGGCGCAGCCGGTTTTTTAAAGGGTAAAAATGCGACAACCCATTTTGATGAATATGAGACATTGAAACCCTATTGCAAAGAGGTGATTAAAGATAGAATTGTAGAAGATGGCAAAACCATAACTGCAGGGGCAGTCTCCACTGCTTTAGATTTAGGCTTATATATCTGTGAAAAATTAGTCGGAAAAGAAGCAATGGAAGCCATCAGAAAACGTATGGATTATCGCTATTATACTGAGGGGGTCACGATTGCCTCCGTTATTTAATTTAAAAAATGGTCATGGAAAAGCAGATTGTAAATAGTAATATAAAGGAACATTGGCTTTGTTTGAAATACCTGTTTGATTATTTAAGATTTAAAATATGAAGCGTTTCGAAAATAAAATATGCTTAGTAACTGGTGCAGGCTCAGGTATTGGAAAAGCGACCGCATTATCCTTTGGAAATGAAGGTGCAAAAGTCGTCGTAACGGACATTAATATAGCAGCAGCCGAAGAAACGGCTTCTATACTGAGGGGGTCGGGTTGTGAAGCCATCGCCATAAAAGTGGATATTTCTAAGCGCGAAGATGTGGAAAATATGCTCAAAATAACCGTTGAAACTTTTGGACGCTTGGATTGTGCGGTCAATTCCGCAGGTATTGCAGGGACGCTTTCGCTACCCACACATGAGTATCCAGAAGATGCTTGGTTGCAACAAATCAATGTAAATTTGACAGGCACTTGGTATTGTGTGAAATATCAAATTGCTCAAATGCTCCAACAGGGTGGGGGTAATATTGTCAATATTGCATCCGCAGCAGGACTGATTGGGCAACCTGAAAACGTACCTTATGCTGCTTCAAAACATGGTGTTGTGGGCATTACAAAAACGGCAGCTATTGAATATGCCACTAAAAATATCAGAGTGAATTGCCTTTGCCCAACGGCTATTGAAACGCCGATGCTAATGGAAGGTCGTCGGAAATTAGCGCATAATCCCGAAGCTAAACAACAAGCTATTAATTTTCAACGCATGAAACGAATGGGGCAACCGCAAGAGGTGGCTGATGTGGCGTTGTGGTTGTGTTCAGATCAATCTACTTTTATTACAGGTCATGCGATGGCAGTGGATGGCGGGGCTTTAGCGTAAATTATTCTCCAGCTGTTTTTAGAATAAGATGATAGATTTTGGCACTTAAATAAAATCCAGATATTGAAATTATTTTGTCAAGCAAAGGCTTGACTTGTGGGATAACACCTTTTGATTTAGCAGAAATCAAGACACCACCTAAGCCAATTATGTTGAGACTATAATCTTTAGCAATTTGGCGGGCTTCCATATCATCTAAAATGATTAAATCAGCTTTCATTTCAAGCATTAAAGCGATAGCATGTGCTTCGCCTTCGTTAAGAATTAAAAGTAAATGTTGTAATTGAAGATTATCAGTCGGATTCATGATTTTTAACCATTCTAACTCAGATAATGGTGTTATATCAATGTTGAAAAGAGAAAGTGCTAATAATTCATCAAATACCTTACTCGGAATGATAATTTCTTTGTACAGCTTTTGAAGAATATGAAGTTCATTCACTTGGAAGAGAGCACTCAAACAAGTAGTATCAGAGATGACGACCATTTACAGAATTGATTAAAGGTTGTTGAGATTTAATTTTTCAAGGGTTTTCATATCTTGCTCAAAATCAGCGACATCATAATTGACAGGGACTTGATGTTTACCCAATTCATGATAAAAAGCTACACGAGGTATTTCTGCAAATCGAGCAGCTTTGGCTGATGAAATTTTGAACTCTTTATAGAAAAATATAGCCAGTTCTAATTTCAATTCTTTTTCTGTTTTCCCAGCAAGACTGGCAAATTCTTTAGGAATTATTACATCATTTTTGAACATTACCATTTGAATTCTTTTTTACAAAATTATATTATTAATCGGAAATTATCAATTTTACTTGATTTTCCTGAAACGATTCATCAATAAAATGGTCCAAATAATTAAAAACGGTAAAACGTATGCCGACACCTTAGATGTGGATTTGCAAGTAAGAGCAACGGTTGAAGGCATGTTGAATGACGTCAAAGAACGGGGCGATACAGCAATTCGAGAGTTGTCTGCACGCCTTGATAAATGGTCGCCTAAGAGTTTTAGATTATCGGCGGAAGAAATTCAAGACATCATCAAGGGCTTACCAGAGGAAGTGATAAGCGATATTACCTTCGCTCAAACGCAAATTCGCAATTTTGCTCAAAAACAAAGAGAATCCATTAAAGATATTGAAGTAGAAACCTTGCCGGGCGTGTTTTTAGGACATAAAAATATACCCGTTGACAGCGTCGGTTGTTACGTGCCAGGAGGTCGTTACCCGATGGTGGCTTCTGCGCATATGAGCGTTTTGACGGCTAAAGTGGCAGGGGTGAAACGGGTTATCGCTTGTACGCCGCCTATTAATGGTGAAATTCCAGCGGCTACTGTTGCTGCTATGCATATGGCGGGTGCGGACGAAATTTATCTGCTCGGTGGTGTTCAAGCCATTGCAGCGATGGCGATTGGTACCGAAACCATTGAGCCTTGCGTCATGCTCGTGGGTCCGGGCAATGCGTATGTAGCAGAAGCCAAACGTCAATTATACGGCAAAGTAGGCATTGATTTATTCGCTGGACCCACCGAAACGCTCATCATTGCAGACCATACTTGCGATGCTGAAACCTGCGCGACTGACCTTTTAGGACAAGCTGAACATGGACCCACTTCGCCCGCTATTTTGATTACGAATAATAAAGCCTTAGCATACGATACTATTGAAGAAGTAGCCCGTCAGTTAGAAACCCTTCCGACGGCTGATGTGGCGAGCCTTTCATGGCGAGATTTCGGGCGAGTGATTTTAGTAGATACCGTAGATGAAATGGTAGAAGAAGCAGATAAAATTGCCAACGAACATGTGCAGGTGATGACTGAAAACCCGCGTTATTTCCTTGAAAATATGCGTAATTACGGTGCTTTGTTCTTAGGTGATAAAACAAATGTGGCGTATGGTGATAAAGTCATCGGTACAAATCATACCTTACCAACCAAAGGCTCGGCGCGTTATACAGGCGGTTTATGGGTCGGTAAATTCTTAAAAACATGCACCTATCAAGAGGTCAAAACAGCTGAAGCGAGCGCCATGATTGGTGAATATTGCTCACGCCTATGCGCTATTGAAAACTTTTGGGGGCATAAAGCGCAAGCGGATTTGAGGGTTAAAAAATATGGTGAGGTAGAGGTGTGATTTTAAATATAAAATATGACTACATTACATGGTAAAATAGCACTCGTAACAGGAGGGGCAGGAGGCATCGGCTCAGCTATTTGTCAACGGTTGGCAGATGAAGGGGCTTCGGTCATTATAACTTATAATAGTAATGGTGAAAAAGCTCAAAATTTAGTCAATATACTGAGGGGTAGTAATCATTCAACCTTTCATGCACCTGTTGATGATAGTTCTAAATTGGCTGATTTATCGCATTTTATCCTTGAAAAATATGGTCAATTGGACATTTTAGTCAATAATGCAGGTATTACAACGCCCGTTCCACACGACGACCTTGATGCCTTGACAGATGAATGGATTGATAAAATTTTTACGACCAATTTCAGAGGCTCTTTTGCCATGATTCGGGCTTGTAAAAACCTATTAATGCAAAGTGGTAATGGCTTGATTGTCAATATTTCATCAGTGGCGGCGGTCACTGCGATAGGCAGCAATGTAGCATATTGTGCTTCAAAAGCGGCGATTGATAGTATGACACGCTCATTAGCGCGGGCATTAGCACCCACGATTCGAGTCGTATCAGTGTCTCCAGGTTGGGTTTTAGGCGAATATGCTAACAGTTTTCCGCCTGAATACATTAAATTGCAAGAGGATTTGACCCCCCTCAGTAAATTGGCTGTTCCTGAAGATGTTGCCAATGCCGTTTTCGCTTTAGCCACATCTTTAACTTTTACAACGGGGGCAATTATTCCTGTTGATGGAGGAAGACCTTTGAAATGATGAGTGATGAGTGATGAGTGAAATATTTTAAGATGTTGAAAATCAATAAATTATAAAATAAAAACAACAAGATGACTAAAATAAACCCACCTTTCCGTGCTGACCAAGTCGGCAGTTTATTACGCCCTAAAGCCTTGCTTGACCTCCGCTATCGTTGGAAAATGGGTGAAGTATCCGCAGAGGAATTAAGGCTTGCTGAAAATGAAGCAATCGCTGAGACCGTCAAAAAGGTGGAAGCCGTCGGCATGAAAGCCATTACAGACGGTGAATTTCGCCGTGATTATTTCCATCTTGATTTTCTAAAACAATTGGATGGCGTGGCTGTCACAGGTGGAATTGGTTCAAATCCGAATGCCAAAGTAGCAGAAGATGGCTTTACACCGCCTAAATTGAGTGTAACAGGTAAACTTCGCCATGCTCGAGATATTCAAGTAGAGGATTATAATTTTTTAAAATCAGTCGTCCATCAAACGCCTAAAGTGTCGATTCCTTCGCCGACGATGATACATTTTAGAGGGGGTCGGAAGTCTATTGACATCACCGCTTATCCTGATATGGACGAGTTTTTTCATGATTTATCTAAGGCATATCGCGCTGAAATTGCCGCTTTATACGCTGCTGGTTGCCGTTATTTACAGTTGGACGATACGAATTTGGCTTATCTCTGCGACCCTAAAATGCGTGAAGCGGCTCAAGAACGGGGCGAAGACCCTGATACATTGCCGCGCACGTATGCCGCCTTGATTAATTCCGTTATTGATGATCGTCCTGACGATTTGACCGTTGGCATTCACCTTTGCAGGGGCAATTATCGCAGCACTTGGTTTGCTGAGGGAGGTTATGAACCAGTTGCCGAGGTGCTGTTCAATGACTTGAATGTGGATGCTTATTTCTTAGAATATGACGATGAGCGGTCGGGTGATTTTGCACCACTGCGCTTTGTTCCTTCTAATAAAATGGTCGTTTTAGGCTTGGTTTCTTCTAAAATTCCGCAATTGGAATCGGTTGAGGAATTGACCACACGCATCGATGAAGCCGCTAAATATATGCCACTTGACAATATGTGCCTCAGCCCTCAATGCGGTTTTTCAAGCACTTCACATGGCAATGCCTTGACAGAAGATGATCAATGGCGTAAGTTAGAATTGGTAGTGAAAACGGCGCAAACCATTTGGGGATAATTGTATCGCGGAACTCCAGTTCCGACATATTATATATGCGAATAATGGGTTAAAATGCCGTTAGGCATATAATATCGGTAGATAAAAATCATAATTCGTTTTAAAAAGTGGCGTAGCCACGATATATTAGGCATTTAATATGCCATCCCTACGGGATTTACTGTAATTTTTCATCAATTTACTACCAATATTGTATGCCTAACGGCATTTTTAAACATTATTAACCCATTATTTACATTATATAACTATAAAGTGGAACTGGAGTTCCGCGATACTAACTATAAAAATCATGATTTTAGAACTGGCAACAATAGATATTAAGCAAGGCAGCAATGCAGAATTTGAAATTAATTTAGAAAAAGCTCAAGCAATTTTAAGCCAAGCGGAAGGTTATATCGGGCATGAATTTCAAAAATGTATTGAAAATGAAAACCGTTATATTTTATTGATAAAATGGGCAACTTTAGAAGACCATATCGGAGATGCAGCAAACGGCGGTACTGAGGGGTTCAGAGGCTCAGAATTATTCAAAGAATGGCGTGGTTTGATTGGGCAATTTTTTGAAAAACCGCCTGTAGTTGAGCATTTTGAATTAAAATTTAATTCATAAAATGATGGGTGGTGAAACCAATTTATCTCTTTTAATCAAAAACATGCAGCCTATTTTGAATGAAGGGCAGTATGTTTTTTCAACGGTTTCTCAATTAGATGCCTTTGATTTGAATAAAATAATCCTTTTTTTTAAAGAAAAAGAAGGTTTTACCGTCATTCTTGAAAAAAACTATGCAGATACTGAGGGGGTCGTTTATGCTTCAGCTTTTGCTTGGCTTACGCTGCATATTCATTCAGCATTAGATGCTGTTGGGTTGACAGCTGCATTTTCTAAGGCATTGGCAGACAACCATATTTCATGCAATGTGGTCGCTGGTTTTTATCACGACCATATATTTGTGCAGCATGAATTAGGGCAACAGGCAGTTGATGTTTTGACACAATTATCAAATAAGCTCGAAATCACGGAGTGATTGAATATGAATAACCCCTGATGCAATCAGGGGAAAATGTTGTAGAGAGTTGCCGTAACTGCAAAGCAGTTGAATGTAAAAATAATCAGTAATGGGCATATTTCACATTCAACCGCTTTGCGGTTACGGCAGCTCACTCACTTTAACCCTCCGATTACATCTAAGGTTATTCACATTCAATCGCTCCGCGATTATTTATCCCCAGTAATTCTCTTGATAAATTATTATTGGAATTAAAATTTAAAAATTTAGAAAAATGAAAATAATAGACCTATCCGTCACCATTTCAGAAGAAATAAAAGAGCCGCTACCGACTAAAATCATCTATGAAGACCATAAAGAAGGGGCGAAAAAAATGGGCGGCAAGCTGTTTGAAGGCTTGACCGACGTATTTATTGAAGGCAATGGACCAGCTGGCGAGTTTTTATCCGTCACCAGTCATTGCGGTACGCATGTGGATGCACCTTACCATTATTTCCCGACTTGCGAAGGCAAACCATCCAGAACGATTGATGAAATGCCTTTAGATTGGTTCTTTCACGATGGCGTTGTCTTGGATTTTACGGACAAACCCGATGGCTATATGTTTGAGCCAGAAGATTTGCAGGAGAAATTAGCGGCTATTAATTATACCCTCAAACCTTTCGATATTGTATTGATTCGTTGCGATGCCGATAAGCGCATTCATGACGATGATTTTGTCAAAATCCACGTTGGGGCTTCGGCGGTGGCAACGCATTGGCTCATTGACCAAGGCATTAAAGTGATGGGTACAGATGGTTGGGGTTGGGATATTCCTTTGCATATTCAAGCAGCTGATTATCGTCAAAACCCTCGTCCGGGCATTATTTGGCAAGCGCATTATGTCGGCATTGAAAAGGAATATTGTCAAATTGAAAAATTAGCGAATCTTGACCAATTACCCCCTTTTGGCTTCAAAGTGGCTTGTTTTCCTGCTAAAATCAAGGGAGCGAGTGCAGGATGGACACGGGCAGTGGCGATTTTTGATTAATTAAATAAATTAAGCATCGAAGATATGAAGGAAACTATCGGACGAATATCCTTAACAGTATAATCATGGCATTTTATTCATTTTGAAAAATTAGTTTTACAACATCATGTAAGCACCCCTCAGTATTTTGAGCTTTGGAGTGGTCTATCATGGTTTATTTACACCCTTATTTTTAACTAAAATTTTAAAAAAGAAATCATGAAAAAAGGAATTTTTATTCTAACATTTTTATTGGCTTCAATAGCCACTCATGCACAATGGACGATTGACAAAGGGCACTCTAAATTCACTTTTATTGCTGAACATCATGGCATTTCTGAAGTGGATGGCTATTTCAAAAAATTTGATGGTAAAATTACGGCTACAAAAGCCGATTTGTCTGATGCTGTTTTTGAAGTGAGTATTGAGTCTGCAAGCCTTAATACAGACCTCGAAATGAGAGACAATCACTTGAAAAGTGAGGACATGTTTAATGTGGCTCAATTTCCATCGCTCACATTTAAAAGCACGTCTTTTAAAAAAATTAAAGGCAATAAATACACAATGGTTGGCAATTTAACCATCAAAGGCATAACGAAAGTGGTGACTTTTGATGTGACTATGAATGGACCTGCTGCCCATCCAGACCCGAAGAATAAGAAGCTACAATTAGGTATGAAAGCATTGACGACTATCAAAAGAAGTGATTTTGGCATTGGTGGAAAATTAGCCAATATCATGGTCGGTGATGTCATTCAGATTCGGGCAACGGGCGAATTTCAAAGAGAATAAAGTGAAACTAACGAAATTTCATTATTATAAATCAAACTTTAAACAAAATGGTAAAGAAAATCCTATTAGGCTTATTAGCTGTATTTGTCGTTATCCAATTTATTCGCCCTGCAAAAAATGATTCTGATGACCAAACGAATCACATGTCAAAAAAATATGCTATTCCTACTGATGTGGAAGCTATTCTGAAAGTGGCTTGCTACGATTGTCATAGCAACAAAACGGAATATCCTTGGTATGCTAATGTACAGCCAACAGCGTGGTGGCTCGACGACCATGTAAAAGAAGGAAAAAAGGAACTCAATTTCTCAAATTTTGTCACGCGTAAAATTGGTTTTCAAAACAAAAAGTTTGATGAAATAGCGGAGCAAGTTGAAAAAAAGGAAATGCCTTTGCATGAATACACATACTTGGGCTTGCACTCAGGCTCGAATCTTTCAGATGCTCAACGTGAAACGCTCATCAAATGGGCGAGAACAAATATGGATTCCATAAAAGCGCAATATCCAGCCGATAGTTTGATTTTGAAAAGACCTCAAGGTCCACCACCCCCTCAGTAAAAATAGAAGAAAAATAGATTAATATGCATCATAAAACCCAAGTGGGAATCATCGGCGCAGGTCCCGCTGGATTGACCTTGTCATTGCTTTTAGCAAAGCAAGGCATCTTCTCTATAATCCTTGAAAATCGCAGTCAAAATTATGTAGAATCAAGGGTTCGGGCAGGGCTTTTAGAGCAAAATACAGTGGATTTGCTGAAAGATTTGGGCGTGGCAGACCGCCTGATTCAAGAGGGCATCGAGCATCATGGCGTCTATTTGAGTTTCGATGGCGTGCATCAACGCGTACCGTTTAAGGAATTGACAGGCGGCAGATGTATCACAATTTATGGTCAACAGGAAGTTGTGAAAGACCTGATTGCAGCGCGTTTAAATCAAGGCGGAACTATCCATTTTGAAGCATTTGCTTCTAAAATTGAAGGTATTGAAACGGATTCTCCCATTATTCATTATGAATTGAATGGCGAACAGCATACCCTCGAATGCGATTTTGTTGCGGGTTGCGATGGCTATCATGGCATCAGCCGAGCCACTTTGCCCAAGGATTCTTATCAGGAATATCGCATCGAGTATCCGTTTAGTTGGTTGGGCATATTGGCGTATGCGCCGCCTTCGTCCGATGAATTAATTTATGCCTATCATGAGCGCGGTTTTGCGCTGCACAGTATGCGTTCGGAAACGGTCAGTCGCTTGTATATTCAAGTAGATAATAGCGATAAAGTAGAAAATTGGACAGATGAGCAGATTTGGGATGAATTAGAAATCCGTTTAAAAGATAAAAATAATCCCAATTTTAAACTCAATCGAGGTAACATTTTTGAAAAAAGCATCACGCCCATGCGGAGTTTTATGATTGATAATATGCAGCACGGGCGGCTGTTTGTAGCAGGCGATGCTGCGCATATTGTACCGCCAACAGGTGGCAAAGGCTTGAATTTGGCAGTAGCTGATGTCCGCCTTTTATCAGCCGCTTTGACTCAGTTTTATGAAAAAAATCAAGATGATTTATTGAAAAATTATTCAACCGATTGCTTGAGAAGGATATGGCGAGCGCAGGATTTTTCTAATTTTATGACTCAATTGTTTCATAAACAAGCCGAACATGGTTCTTTTATCTACCAGTTGCAAAAAGCAAAATTTGATTATATCCGCCTTTCAACGGCTTATGCGACGACGATTGCGGAGAATTATGTGGGGTTAAAAGAGGTTTAATTCAACTGAAACCTTATAGGTTTTAAAAACCTATAAGGTTTGTAACTCATTGATATACAATGACTTTTATAAAAATAAACGGGCACACCATCCACTATAAATACCTGCAAACCAACAGCGAAAGGACATTCGTATTCATTAATTCGCTCGGAACAGATTTTAGGATTTGGGATAATGTCGTCGAGGTTTTAAAATATCATGGCTCAATTTTATGCTTTGATAAACAAGGGCATGGTTTATCCGAAGTGTCGAGTACACCTTTAAATATAAGCGACTATGCAAGCGATGTCATCGGATTGATGGATGCTTTATCTATTCAAAAAGCGGTGATTGTCGGTTTATCCATTGGCGGTGTCATCGGGCAATACTTAGCGGTAAATCAGGCGGATAGAATTGAAAAATTGGTTTTGAGTAATACTGCTCCTAAAATCGGCTCGGCTGAAACATGGGATTTGAGAATCAATAAGGTTAAAAATGACGGAATTAGCTCCATTACTGAGGGGATAATGAAAGTTTGGTTTTCAGAAAATTTCCATCAAAACCAACCGAATGAATTAAATGGCTATGCGAATATGCTCGCCAATTCACCCGGCAAAGGCTATATTCAAGCCTGCGAAGCCTTGAAAATCAACGATTTAACTGCTGAAATTGCACATATTAATATACCAACCCTTTGCATATCAGGCAGTGTAGATGGCTCAACACCGCCAGCATTGGTGAAGGCAATGGCTGATAAAATACCCAATGCTCAATATGTTGAAATCGAAGGCGTCGGGCATATTCCCTGCGTGGAGACCCCCTCAGTAGTAGCAGCCCATATTTTAAATTTTATTAATACTGAAAATTCAAATTCTACGCTCAGAGGTACTGCCCCCACGGGGGCAGGGGGGCTTCTCTACGAATTAGGCATGAAAACCCGCCGCGCCGTCCTCGGCGATGCCCACGTGGACAGAGCCGAAGCCAATAAAACGGATTTCGATAAAGACTTTCAAGAGTATATCACCAATAGCGCATGGGGCGCAATTTGGTCACGTCCAGCACTCACCAAGCGCGAGCGCAGCATGATTACGATAGCCGTTTTGGCAGCCCTCGGATATGAAGAGGAATTAGCCATGCACTTCCGAGCAACGCGCAACACGGGCGCAAGCGTTGAAGATGTGAAAGAAGTTTTATTGCACATTGGCATTTATGCAGGTGTGCCTGTTACGAATGGAGCGATGAAAATAGCGAAGGAGGTTTTTGATATAAAATGAGAGTTTCAACCCTACGAGGGTTTCAAACCCTCGTAGGGTTGTACTATATCTAACTAATTGAAAATCAACACTTTACACAGGGGTTTATAAATTAAAATCAAACAAAAATGAATTTCGACGTCCAACCACCGCATCTATATCCCGACTATAAATCGACGATTTTACGCAGCCCGACCCGCCCTTTGATGCCCGTCAAAGAGTATTTGAGGCAACTTCGATTGCCCGTTTATGGCGAATCCGTCATCGGCGAATTTGATAATGATTTGACTAAAAACGCTCGTAAAAATGGTGAACCCATAGGCGAACGCATCAAAGTATCGGGTAAAATCACGGACGAATATGGCACGCCATTGCCCAATGTATTGATTGAAATTTGGCAAGCCAATGCGGCAGGGCGATATATCCACAAAGCCGAAATTCATGACGCACCGCTCGACCCTAATTTCTTAGGCGGCGGCAGGTTATTGAGCGATAAAGAGGGCAATTATACCTTTTATACCATCAAACCAGGGGCATACCCGTGGGGCAATCACCACAATGCTTGGCGTCCAAATCATATCCATTTCTCGATTTTGGGGCATCAAATTGAACACCGTTTGGTCACTCAAATGTACTTCCCAGGCGACCCTTTGTTTGATTATGACCCCATTTTTCAAGCCGTGCCTATCCATGCGCGAGAATTATTGATTGCCAAATTCAAAATGGATTGGACAGAGCCTGAATTTGCTTTGGCTTATGAATTTAACATCGTTTTAAATGGGGAAAAATCAACACCTTTTGAATGAAAAAATTAAGACAAACGCCTTCCCAAACGGTGGGTCCATTTTTCGCATACAGCCTCACCGCCGAGCAATACGGCTATCCATTCAATAGCATCATCAATGATTCGTTGATTGAATCGTATATTGACCCTCAAAATTGCGTCACGGCGGGTGAACGCATATATATTACAGGTCGGGTTTTAGACGGCAATGGCGCTTCCATTTTAGATGCCGTCATCGAACTTTTTCAAGCTGATGCCAACGGACAATATCGGACGACACCCATTCAGCATAAAAATGATGGTTTTACAGGTTTTGGCAGGCTCGGCACAGGTACAAATCCCGAACATCGGTTTACCTTTGCCACCATAAAACCGGGTTCAGTCAATGGTCAAGCCCCGCATATTGATGTCCTATTGATGATGCGCGGCTCATTGAGAAACCTTTATACTCGACTATATTTTTCAGATAATATGGCAGCCAATGAACAAGATGATTTATTCAAAGCTGTTCCTGAAAATCGGCGTAAAACATTGATAGCCAATAAATTAGAAGCGAATGGGCTTGTATTTTACGAGTTCGATATTAAGATGCAGGGGGAGGAGGAGACTGTATTTTTTGAGGTGTAGAATTAATTATAAAAATGTTTTCAAAATATCTATCAGACAATGAAATAGCGGCTATCTGTTCCGAGGAGCAGTTGGTTTATCAAATGTTGCAGTTTGAAATAGCTTTGGCGCGTGCGCAAGGTGACTTAGGTATTATACCCAAAAAAGCAGCGGAGGCAATTGCGGAAAGTTTGAAAGATGTGGAGATACCCCCTCAGTATTTGGCAGAAGGAACACTTCAAAATGGCATTCCGACCATCACTTTGATTGCTTTGGCTAAACAATATTTGCCTGATGATGCCAAAGATTATATCCATTTTGGAGCAACTTCTCAAGACGTGATGGATACGGCGCAGGTTTTAATCATTAAAAATGCCATTTCTATTTTTGAAAAAAGAATACACGTTTTAATACAAAACCTCAGCATTTTAATAGAAAAACATGCCCAAACGCCTATGATTGGGCGCACTCGCACGCAACAAGCTGTGCCGATTCCTTTCGGTTTAAAGGTGGCGAATTGGGCAAAACCTTTTATCCGACACCTTGAAAGATTGGAGCAAATGAAGCCCCGATTATTGGTGGTGCAGTTCGGAGGGGCTGTTGGAACGCTTTCATCACTCAATAATTCAAAAGGGAAAAATGAGGGTAAAATAATTAGTCAAAAATTAGCGGATTATTTGAATTTAAATGATTCAAACCCGTGGCATACGCAGCGTGACAACTTCGCTGAATGGGCAAATTGGCTCGCGATGGTGACGGGCAGTCTGGGCAAAATGGCGCAGGACATTTTGATTATGTCGCAAACAGAAATCAATGAAATCGTTGAAAATACTGAGGGGGGTGGCAAATCGAGTACCATGCCGCATAAAAACAACCCTATTTTGAGCGAAGCCATCGTCGTTTTAGCCAAGCAAAATGCCCTATTAGCAGCCCTTCAATTGCAAAGTATGATTCATGCCAACGAGCGTGACGGTACAGCATGGGCATTAGAATGGCAAAATTTACCTGCCATGATGACCCATTGCGGCACAGCTTTAAACCATGCTTTAACTATTAGCACTCATTTGAAAGTCAATGAAAAACAGATGTTGCGCAATTTGAACAGCCTCAATGGTTTGGTATTTTCAGAAGCAGCCAGTTTTATTTTAGCGCAATATTTACCTCGAAATGAAGCTAAAATAATTGTTGAAAAAGCATGTAGCATCGTTTTTACTGAGGGGGTGCATTTAGCAGATGCTTTAGATAAATTAACTATTGATTTAAAAATAAATTGGCATAATGCCTTGCAAGCGGATGGGCAAATGGGCATTTCAAGTGAAATTATTGAAGATGTTTTAAGAGAAATTTCTGAGCTTAATTCTTTTGAAGGGTGAAATTGAATATAATGATATTTGAGTGCTTTGTGTTTCGTTTTCCCCCTAACCCCCAAGGGGGAATGCTTTGGAAGTATTGAACATTTAACGCTTATTTTTCCATACTCCCTCAGGGATTCCCCCTTGGGGGTTAGGGGGAAAATAAAAAATTTATTACCACAACTAATTTATTATCAACAAATTAAACATTCCTAATTCCTAATTCCTAATTCCTAATTCCTAATTAAATTTATGGATAAAATTAAAATCCTTTGGGCAGACGACGAGATTGACTTATTGAAACCCCATACCATGTTTTTAGAAAAAAAAGGCTACGAAGTGATTACCGTATCAAACGGTCACGATGCCTTAGAAGAATGTGAAACCAATAAAGACATTGATGTCGTTTTCCTCGATGAAAGTATGCCAGGTTTGACAGGTCTGGAAACCCTCTCGCGCATCAAAGACATGCAGCCCAATCTGCCCGTCGTGATGATTACGAAAAACGAAGCGGAACACGTGATGGAAGATGCCATCGGTCAACAAATTGCCGATTATTTGATAAAACCGGTCAATCCCAATCAAATTCTCTTGTCTTTAAAGAAAATTATTGACAACAAACGCCTCGTGAGCGAGCGCACGACTTCGGATTATCAGCAAAATTTTAGAGAGCTTTTTATCCAAATCCAGAGCGGTATGGATCATGTGGAGTGGGTGGATGTGTATAAAAAACTCATCAGTTGGGAATTGCGATTGGATGCCAGTGGCTCAGATGATATGTCTGAAATATTGGCTACACAGAAGCAAGAAGCCAATACAGAGTTCTCAAAATATGTCGGCAAAAACTATGTGGATTGGTATGGTTCTAAAAAAGATTCAGCTCCGACTATGAGCCACAATCTCATGAAAAATAAAATATTCCCTCATGTAGGCGATGGCACCCCCTCAGTATTTTTGCTCTTAGACAACCTCCGTTTCGACCAATGGAAAGTGATAGAGCCTTTGATTTCAGAATTGTTTAAAATAGAAGAAGAAGACTATTTTTATAGCATATTGCCCGCCTCTACGCAATACAGCCGCAATGCCATTTTCGCAGGCACAACCCCTGCTGAAATAGAAGCCCGCCATCCCGATTGGTGGCTCAATGACAATGAAGAAGGTGGTAAAAATCTGCATGAAGCTGACCTTTTAGCTGAGCAAATTCAGAAAATACAACGTAAAACATGGAAATTCGACTATTTTAAAGTCACTAACGTGGGCCATGGTAAACAATTGGAAGACAATATCTTGAATTATTTAAGAAATGATTTTACGGCTATTGTCTATAATTTTATTGATATGCTCTCTCATGCCCGCACTGAAATGGAGGTGTTGAAAGAATTGGCAGGTGATGAAAAAGCGTATCGGTCACTCACTCGCTCTTGGTTTTTGAACTCTCCTTTGTATTCAGCTTTGCGTAAAATATCGGAGAAGAAAGTCCGCTTATTTGTCACCACTGATCATGGGACGATACGGGTGAAATCACCTTCAAAAGTAGTCGGTGATAAGGAAACGACTACGAATTTGCGCTATAAAGTGGGTAAAAACTTGCAATACGATAGGAGAGATGTTCTTGAAATACGCGACCCTAAATCCATTGGTTTGCCGCGTCCGAATGTGAGCTCTACTTTTATATTTGCTAAAGAAGATGTCTATTTTCTCTATCCGAATAATTATAACTATTACAATACTTACTACAGAAATACTTTCCAACACGGCGGCATTTCTTTGGAGGAATTGATTTGCCCTGTGATTCGACTTAGGAATAAATAGGGTAGTTTGTTTGAATTAGGATTGATAGTTTGAATTAGGATTGGTAAGATTGAAAAGATGTTTAAGGATTCCCAAGCAGTATTTACTCAATCTTTAAACATCTTTTCAATCTTACCAATCCTAATTCTAATTTCTAATTTCCATTCAAACGACCTCTTAAATTTATTACACATGAAAAGACTATTCATACTTTTAGCCATAACACTCAATACTGTTCTCTCAGCCCAAACTCCAGCCAACGTTGCCGTCGTACAAAATCAAATCAACAGCGTTCGGACTATCAATTACAAATCATTTGATTTTCCTACTTTCAATCTAAAAGAGAATGAAATTAGAGGTTCACGCTATCTAAATGACGAATATACTGAGGGGGCATTATGGCTCACCAAAAATCGACAGTATCACGAAGGCTATTTGTTCAAATTTGATGAAGTAGAAAATAGTGTTCAAGTCAAGCACAAAGATGGGCGAGAGCTTTTGATGAAAAGAAAGCAGATTTAGAAGATATTTTCAAGGATTTAGCCTATAAAAAAGGCTTAACTGATGCTCAATTGGCTCAAATTGTTAAGATGATTGAATAAGGGTGTTATGGAACATTTTATCATCCAAAACAAAAAAAAGCACCCCTTCAGTATTCCGATGATTTGGAACAATTGAAGAAATGCTTTTACAAAAATTATTGTACTAAAAGAATTATGCAATTTTAACAGTCGGTGCCAAGAGTTTATACAAAACTGGTGTGACGATGCGCGTAAATATGGTGGAGCTGATTAAGCCACCAATCAAGACCCAAGCCAAAGGCGAATACAAAGGATTGAACTCAATGGCTAAAGGAATCAAACCGCCAATAGCCGTGAAAGTGGTCAAAATAATAGGGACAAAACGGGTTTCGCCAGCTTCTTGAATCGCATCCGTCAAACTCATACCGCCTGCCCGAAGCTGCTCGGTATAATCCACCAATAAAATAGAGTTTTTAACCTCAATACCTGCTAAGGCAATTATGCCCACAATGGCGACAAACGATAAGGTATAACCCGTCAACAACAAGGCAAATATTGCCCCGATAATGCCCAAAGGAATGACCGAAAGGACAACTAAAGTGCTTTTGAAATTGCCAAATTCCAATATTAATATGCCCAACATGCCGAAAACTGTTACTAAAATAATAGTGCCCAAGCCGCCAAAGCTCTCCTTTTTCGCTTCCACTTCTCCAGCTGCCACATAATGATAGCCCTTTGGAAACGGCATGGCATCTAATTTTTTAATCAAACCAGCCGTTACTTCAGTGGTATTAAAACCCGTTTTCAAAAAACTGGTGACGGTGGTAAAGCGGTCTTTATCTAAATGATTAATGCCGTTGGGAGAGGTTCTGAACTCCACTTGAGCCAATTGTTTCAAGGGAATACTTGCGCCAGTGACTGAATTGACGTATATTTTATCAAAAACATCCATTGTCTGCTTATTGATTCGAGGAATAGTGACGTTGATAGCATAGTCATTGTCAGAGTTGTCAACTCGGAATTTACCGACAGGCAAGCCTGTTATTGCCATCCGAATAGCGCGGTCAATATCCGCCATTGGCACACCAAAAGTGCCTGCTTTTTCATGGTCAATCACTACTTTGAGTTCTTTGGTTTGAGTGGTCAATTCATTGCCGATATAGATAGACCCCTCAGTATTTTTCAATAAATCTTCAATTTTAAAGCTCAAACTGCGAAGTGTATCCAAATTTTCACCAAAAAGCCGTATAGCAATGGGTGCTTCAATGGGTGGACCTTGCTCAAAATCTTTGACTTCTATTTGAGCATTCGGAAATCCTGCCAGTTGACCCCTCAGTATATCAATGATTTTTACCTTCTCTTCAGGTCCAACTTCTTGATTTAATTGAACAAATACCTGTGCAAAATTGGATGATTCATTGCGCTGCAACACGTTATAATATATGCGGGGATTGCCTTTGCCGATATTCGATGCATAATTTTTCAACTTGGGTAATTTTGCAATATAATGTTCAACATCGCGAGTCACTCTATCGGTTTCAGCCAAATTAGTGCCCATCGGCGTTTCAATATTTATCAAAAACATGGGCTTTTCAGAAGCAGGAAATACACTGAAACCGACTTTGGGAATCAAAGCCAAAGACCCTAAAAAGATGAGCGCGCCTACCAATAATGTAGTTTTTGGAAACTTCATAGCATCATTCAAAACACGCCGATATGACCCTGAAATGACCCAATTTAAGCCTCTCAAAAAGATATTGCCTTCTGGAGAATGGTGTTTACTCAATAATTTTGATGATAAAAACGGCACTAATGTCAAGGAGACAAACAGCGATGCCAATATGGTGAGCACAACCGCCATCGGTAAACCCCTTATAAAATCGCCTGAACCTTCGGGCAGAAATATCAATGGTAAAAAGGCGAATATCAAAGTCGCCGTGCAGCCAATGACTGCCAATGTGATTTGATTCGTTGCTTGAATGGAGGCATCAAAACGACTATATCCTTTGCGTAAATAGCGTTCAATATTTTCAACCACCACAATAGAATCATCCACCAATAAGCCTAAAGCCACCACAAAACCCACAATACTCAATTGATTCAAGGAAAAACCGCCTTTGTCCAACATAAAAAGCCCTATCAAAAGTGATGTTGGAATTGAAATCATGACCACCAACGAAGCTCGCCACCCCAAAGGAAGAAGCGTGATGATGACTAAAAAAATGGCTATCGCAAAGTCTTTTCCAAAATGTGTCAAGCGATTTCTAACAGATTCAGCATTGTCAAAACTCTTTTCAAATTGAATATGCGATGGCAATGTTTTCTGAAAATTCTCTAAAACAGGCTTCACTTGAGCGTCCACATCAAACACATTCGTCCCTATCTTTCGGCTGGCAGTTATCCAAACTGCTCGTTTGCCATTCAATCGTGCTTTGTAACTTTCTTCTTCATAATTAAAACCAACCTCAGCGACATCTTTCAATCGCACAATATTCGACCCCGTACTTTTAATCACTGTATTATTGATTTCATCCAAACTTTTATATTCACCGCTGGTCTTCACATTCAGTTTCTTCGTCGCCATATCAATTGAGCCGCCAGGTATGTTCACATTCTCACTTTGAATCGCCATCAAGACATTACTGAGGGGTACTTTATTAGCTGCCATTCGGTTCAAATCAACCGAAACGCGCACTTGTTGCTTAGGAAATGCCCAATAATCCACGTTTTTCAAGGATTTTACTTTCGTCAATTCATCTTTCAACCTTTTGGCATTTTCCTCTAATTCCTTATATGTAGCGGCTTCCGATACCAAACCTGATTGAACAATATTGACATCAGAAGGTGAAAATTTTAAAATATTCATTGATAAAATCTCTTGCGGTAGTTCACTTCTTAAAGCAGAAACTTCGCGCACCACATCTTGATATTTTTTATCAACGTCGGTTTCGTATTTAAAATCAACCCGCATAACCATCAAACCATCATCAATTCGAGACTTTATATGCTTAATATCATCTAATTCATTGATTTTTTTTTCAATCGGATCCACCACTAATTTTTCCATATCCGAAGGTCCCGTTCCAGGATAGACTACTACAATCGCAAATTGAGGGGCTTCAAAATCAGGGTCTTCACCGCGTGGCATATTGAGCAACGAGCCAATACCCATCGCCATCAATGCCGCAAAAAGGATAAGCGTGAACTGATAGTTCTTGACTGAGAATTCTGTAATTTTCATTTTTGTCTAATATATTTTTTGAAAAGCCCTATATTTTAAATAGTTTTGTCTAAAATTCAATAAAAATGAGCCAAATCGTTTTAGAATTATCCAACAGAGAAGATTTAGCACTATTAATTTCAGTGGCTAAAAGACTCAATGCCCATATAATATCTATCAAATCTGAAACAAAAGATAAAAGTCAAGAAACCCGTGCTGATTTACTCAAGGCAATGGCTGCTGACTCTCTATTTATGGCTGATGTTTCAGAAATAACAGAAGATTTTACAAATAAGAACAGTCGATAAAAAGCGACTATCATCTTTTTATGGTGAAATTTCTCAAACAGAAATTCAGTCTCAAATTATTGAAGGAATTTGCTTTCAATTAGGCATTACACCGTTATTGTAATTTTTGACCATTTGGTTAAACAACCAATTTTTTCATCTTATACTTCATCGAAAAATTTTGAAATAATATTGTTTTTTATTAAAATCAAATTATTTTACTCGATTTACAACATTTTAAGAACATTATTCCAAAACTTTCACTTTTGACTTTTCGGTTAAATATGATGACCCCTCAGTAATAACCTTGTTTTCGCTCAATCCCGATACCCCAATTTCCTTTTCCAAAATGGTGATAATTTTAATAGGCACTTTCTTCACCGACACATTATCAGCATTCAAAGTCCAGACAAACCCCTCAGTACCATTGCCTTCTACAAGGGCTTCAATCGGAATAAAAGTCATCGGCGAACTGGCGGAAGGTTGTATTTTGACATGTGCAAACAGGCCCGTTGCCATGCGTTTGCCTTGAGTTTGCACCGCTATTTCTACTTCATAAGTGCCACTCGATGGGTCAACCATATCCGCTAATTTAGAAACACGCCCTGCAAAAGTTTCATTTGGATAAGCATCAAAAGTTAGATTAGCTGTGTTGCCTACACGCAGGGCTGCCCAATCCCGATCACTCACTCCTACACGCACGACCCAATCATTAGAATTAGCAGTGGCTTCATTGATGAAAAATATAGGCGTGCCGGGACCTGCCAACTCACCCTCATTCATCATTTTTTTCAAAACTTTACCTGAGCGAGGTGCTCTAATTTCAGAAAATTTTTGATTGAAACGAGCAATTTCGTAGGTTTTTCGAGCAATATCGGCTCCTGTTGCTGCATTTTGAAGTGTTTCTAAAGTGGCTACCGTATCGGCATACAAATTTTTCGCCCGTTGCAAATCGCGTTCAGCCTTCTGCACGCCCAACTGAGTTTGCGCCACTTGCGAGTTGATTTCAGTCAAATCCAAAGCGGCTAATAATTGTCCTGCTCGCACATTATCGCCCTCGCGCACATAGATTTTTGAAATAACGCCGCCCGTTTTGAAAGACAATCGAGACTCAGATTTTGACATCAACATGCCTGCACCGACGATTTCATGCGTCACTGATTTTGTCAGCACAGGAACAGTTTTGATAGAAATAATTTCAACATCATCTGCCTTTTTTGACGTTTCAGTAGCACTCGTTTCAGCTTTTGATGGACTGCAAGCTGTAAAAAAGGTGGCAATACTGATGAATGCTGTCAGCATCATGACGCTTTGCTTTAGGGGTATCACCATTGAAAAAAATAGTCGGGTTAGATTCTTAGAGAGTATTTTCATTGTATTATATTTTTAATTTAATTTATACCCCCCCTCAGCCCGCTCCAACTCAATCCCCCGCATCAAAACCGTGAATTGAGCCAAGCTGCGTTTGAGTTCTGAGGCTGTCATTTGAGTGCGGGCATCCACAACTTCTATTTGCAATGCCTGTCCTTCGCGATAGCGACGTTCGGTCAATCTGTAATATTCTTTTGAAGAAATAAGCTCCGCATCGTTCACTTTAAATGCCTCTTTGGCAGTGGCTAAATTGGTTTGAGCGATTTGAATTTGCAGTTGAATTTGTTGTAAAACCTCCGCTGATTGCGCTTGCATTTTCTTCAAATCAATCTCATTTTGTTGCATTTTTAGCTTGTTGGCGTTGGCAGTATAGAGCGGAATATCCATTTGCAAACCCAAGAGAGCATACGCTTGTTTATCCCAAACTTTGAAACCATAACCCTGAAAACCGACGTCTAAAGCAGCTCCGATTTTAGGCGTTTGATAGTCTTGATTCATTTTCTTTTGAAGAGCTATTGCTCGTTGCCCGCCTTGAATTTGAGCAAATTCTTCGCGTTTTGCTTGTATTTCATTGACATTTTGCTTAGAATACTGAGGGGGCGTTTCGATTTCGGATTTCGTATTTTGGATTTCGGGGTCGGCTTCGATTTTAGAATCGAGAGGTTTATTCAATAAAAAATTGAAGTAGGCGGCGGCATTTTTTACATTGTTTTCAGCTTCAACGATGCTATTTTCAACTTTAGAAATTTCCATTTTTGCTTTCAAAACAGGGGCATTGGTGGCAACTTGATTTTTCAACAATTTCTCATTCACACGCAGGTTCTCTTGCACCAAACCTAAGGCATTTTTATAGATAGAAACTGCTTGATTGGCTTGCCAATATTGCACATATGCCATCTTGATATTTTTCACTAACTCCCGCTTATAGACATTGATTTTGGCTTGTTCCACGCTTATCAGCTCTTTTTTAATTTCCCGATTGTAATAAATTTCTTTATTCAAAATAGGGTAAACTGCATGGACTTTAGTGTCGTGAAAATTATTGGGCAAGAAGCTAATTGTCTTGGTTGCGAAAATTATTGGTTTGAGTCAATTTATTCAAACTATTATAGACAGGATTCAGCAAATCTCCAATCGGAAATTCAATATTCCGCCCACCTGTTGCTAAAGTATATTGCATTTGAAAATTCACTCGCGGCATAAAAAGCGTCTTGGCTTCTTCCAAAGCTGTAAAGCTGTGTTCGAGATCGAAACTTTGAGTTTTCAAGCTCGCATTATTAGCCAGACCTTCTTTGATGTATTTGTCGAGGACATTATTTTGTTGAGCGTTGAGAGAGACCCCCCTCAGTAAAAAGAGCAAAAATATAAATAGTTGGATAGTGGAATGATTTAACATATTTGATTAATTTAAACGCTTATCAATTACTGAACACTGTTCATATTTATGTCGAAATAAAAGGCAACAGATTTTACTTATTGCCCAATTTTTTAAAAATTTCTTCTTAAACCCTAAGTTTTTCCTGTGAACTGTTGAAAAATAGGGTTGAAACGTATGTAAAGGAAACCGCAAAATGTAAAATGATAAATTTAAAATGTAAAAGTGCTAATTGTGGATGTTTTAGAAATTAAAAAATGCATTTAAAAAATCAATTTAAAAACTAACGTCTATTAATAGAGGAAGCTAAGAATTGCGTCAAAATCATTTCTTCTGTATAGGTGATCATTTTTTTCAAATCAATCCCTTCATACATTCTCATGCGGTTTCTTAAAAAAAGTGAAATCATGCCGTGCGTACTGCTCCAAAACATAAAAGCCAATGTTTGAGCATTTTCAGATTTTAATAGGTTATGTTCTAAGCCTTGTTCAATCGTTTCCAATAAAAATTTATAAGCACTTTGACCACAGGGCCAGTTTTCTAAATTGGCATCTGCACACATCGGTTCGTTCAAAATGAACATAATATCGTAGAGAACGGGGTTTGTAAAAGCGAAATTGATATAAATTTCGCTGATACCCCTCAGTCTTTCAATCGGATTTTTAATGCCGCTGAGTTTTTCATCAAATTCTAAAAGCAACTTTTTGAAAGCCCATTCATGCATCGCATGAAACACTTCATCCTTATCTTTAAAGTACAAATAAATCGTCCCTGGAGCATATTCAATGCGTTGTGCAATACCTCGCAGCGACAATTTTTCGTACCCTTCTTCAATGCATATTTTAATAGCCGTGTCAACGATGAGTTGACGCATTTCTATTTTTTCTCTATCTCTTCTACTGTTTGAAACAACCATTTATTTTATTTTTATAAACAACACAAATATACTGAACAGTGTTCATAAATATTCATCTATATTTCTCAGCAATGATGATTAAATCAATGATTGCAACCTCTTCTTGGCTTGGATAAACCTGTCGCCGTAAATCTATAATTTTGAATCCATTCTCACTCAGTGCCTCAGTCAAATAATCCGCTTGATGGTAATGGATAAACATCTTATCGCCTGAGCTGGATGTTTTAAAACCTGATTGGTTATAATCATCTTCCATCGTACTGATGTAAATTAAACCATTGATTGTCAATACTTTAGAAGCATTTTTTATGAATTCGATGGCTTCTTCTTTTGATAAATAAGGCAAATAAAAACCGCCTATTATTCCATCATAAATTTTATTTAATGCTGCAATATTCCGACAATCCATCACTTGAAATTCAGTTTGTGGATTATTTTTTTGAGCAAGAGCAATCATTTTAGGCGACAAATCAATGCCTGAAATTTTGAAATGAGGTCGTTGTGTCAGTAAATAATGAGTGATATTCCCAGGTCCGCAAGCAACATCTAAAATATGAGCATTCTCTTTTTTGATATTGCTGCAAAATAAATTAAACGAATCATGGTATAAATCCAAATCCATAAATTTATCTTGATAAACGTTCGCACATTTATCAAAAACGTCTATTGCCATTTTGCTTTTATCCATATTTTGATGATGTAAAAGTTTAGGAAAGTACAGATTTTACTCATTTTACTGAGGGGGTATCTTTACTTATGGTTTCATGCACAATGCCTTGACAGTCAATGATTTATATCCTTTTTTCATGGTAATAAAATAGAGCCCATCGGGTTGATTTGAGAAATCAATCAGTTCTGTTTCTGCTATATTTTTTTTAGTGAAAACAACTTGTCCATAAATATTTGAAATCCATAAATCTGCATTTTTTTCAGCATTGTCTATTTTCAGTAAACCATTTCTAATAGGATTGGGCGAAATGCTGAAAGGGGAGAGGCTTATATCTTCGGTCGGTACAGTCGAGCAACCGTTTGATGTTAAAATATCTGACCGAAAGAGATTGAGGGCTGCTAACATTCTTTCTTTTTGACCGAGTGTGAATAGATTCATACACAATTCGTCAGTATAATCCATATAATTCATAAACATAGTGCCGCTGCCCATTGTCGTGCAAACATCCCATTTTGGGAAAGTAAAACAACCAATCGAAGGGTCTCGTTGAGTGGGTGTATCATCCACCAAATCTGAACGGGCGAAGCAAGAAGTGACAATCGAATCACCAAAAATATGGATCAAATTGAACCAATGACCCACTTCATGCACCAATACTCTGCCTAAAACTTTGGGCGGTTTTGAGCTGAAATTGCGGTAATTGATGACCACGCCATCGTCTTGTGGGCGGGCATCTAAAAAAGTAGGGTAGCTGCCTAATCCAAAAAGGGCAGTATTCAAGTTACATACCCAAATGTTGAGATATTTTCTTGGATTCCAATTGCCAATGCCTCCTCGGAAGGAGTTTTTAACATTATTTGAATTGGAAAAAACAAGCGTAGGTGTTTGAGTGCGGGTAATGCCTGTGGTCGGATTGCCTAATGTATCCTTACTCGCTAAACAAAATTCAATGTCAATATCTGCTGCTAAAGTCTTCCATACTGAGGGGGTCTGCGTGGAATCTGCATTGCGACGGCGAAAGTCCCGATTGAGGATATTGATTTGATTATATATATCCGCATCCGATATATTTTCCGTCGCTGAATTATAAACAATATGCACCACAACAGGGATAGTAACAGTTGAGCGCGTTTGGAGCGTTTTTTTATTTTTTAAAATCCATTCAGTTATTTGATTTTCAATTTCAGGAATGGCTTGATAGGGCAATGTTTCACAAGGAGATTGTGAATAACCGCAGTTTGAATATAGTATAAATGCAATGGTTAACAGCGTCAATTTCATTACTTACATCTCTTATATTTTTCAACAATGATATGGTCAACACCTAATTTTTCAACTTTTTCAATGCCTTTTTGAATCAAAGTATCATTTTGAATTTTAACAACAAATTCAAACTTATTGTTTTCCCAATTTCTATCAATAAAGTAATCCAAATGCTCGGTGTAAATACTGTCCACTAAGGTATATGTGCCGCCGCCAGCTATAAAAGCAGCCGTAGAGGTGTCTTTTCCCATATTTAAATCATGGCTCAAAAAAGCAAAATGTGTCGGATTAATAATTTTTATCATTTTTACTTTGGGATTGAACGTAGAAACGGTGCTGTCCTTTTCAGTGGAAGTTGCTGATATGAGTTCCCAAGTGCCGATTAGTGGGCGTTGATTTTGTTTGTTTTCAGAGTTACACGCTGCGAAAAGCATCACCACTGAGATTATTTGGATAGTAGATTTCATATTTTTCATTTGTTTTAGAATTTGTTGAAATTTTATTATTTATACTTTTTTAAGACCTTCACCAACATCTTTGAAATCACTTGATAACCCTTATCCGAAGGGTGCAATCCATCATAAGTCATATCAATGGCTTCAACAGGATAGGGGTATTCGTCCGCGTCGGGATTGAAAGGAATATCGTTAGAAATTGGATATTTATACTCTTTGTAAACGCCTGTTTGAGGGTCTTTTAAGCGTTTAAATTTTACTAATTTATCTAATTTCAACTGTTTTTTATGGTACAAATCAACAACATCTAAATGTTCAAATTTCCCAATAGCATTGATAGCATCAGCAAATTGAGACAATAATTGCCCTTTTTTATCTTTATATGAACCATAAGCGTTGTTTTTCATATTATATCCCTTTGTAATTCTGTTGCCCGTTTCATTTGGATGCTCATTTAAATAAGTAATTGAATCTCCGATAGCGACCCAAGTAATCTTTTTAATTGAAAAAGAAGAGAATAGGCTGAGTAGTAAAAGTAGGAATAAGAGTTTTTTCATAATTGAAATTATTTTGTATTACGGAACTCCAGTTCCGCTACTGTCTAAAAGGAAGATTTGAAAGCGAAACTGGAGTTTCGCGATACTTAATTCTAATTTTTTAAAATAAATAAGTTAAGTGTAGCTACCCCTCAGTATCAGAGGCTTCATGTTGTTGTAGGAACGCGGATAACACGGATTGAGCTGATTGTTGCGGATTTTTATATCTGTGTACATCTGCTCAATCCGTGTCATCCGTGTTCCTATTCCACCATCTATTACCTCGGTATCGAATAAATCTCCTCTTGCCGCCCATCAATATACCTAAATTTTTGACCATCATAAAAACCATCTTGTTCCAGCATGATTCGGATAATTTTATTGTTCCATTCGGGGATAGCGACGGAAGCATTGAGTTCGATGGAATAGGCTGTATTTGGAAACATCGGATAATCGCCCGGTCCGGGTGTGCCTTTTTGATTGTCCCACATGCCGATAGTGGGACCCGCTGCATGACCATGAAAACCGATTGGATGGGTATAAATAGAGCCATTAATGCCTTCTTTTTGAGCTTGCGCTAAGGCATCTGACAATATTTGATTACCTGTTTTGCCTGCTTTAAAGTTTTCAGTCAAAATGTCTTGCAAGCGATTGGCTTTTTTAAATGCCTTTTGTAAATAGTCGGGTACTGTTTTTTCACCCCCCCTCAGTACATAGGCGTGTTCTTGCATATCTGTATTGAGGCGCAGGTATTGGATGCCAAAATCCACGTGCAATAAATCGCCTGGCTCAATCACCTCCGCTTTGGGGCGTTTGGAAAAAGTTCTGAGATGGTCGAATCGAGCGGTATCTGCTTTTTGAATATCAACAGTTGGGTGAAACCAAGTGTCCAAACCGAGTTCCGTTACTTTTTGACGATACCACCAAACGACATCATCCGTAGTGGTGACGCCCGGTTGAATCACTTTTTCAGATAAACCCTCTCTGACAATTTGATGAGAAATATGCGCGATGTGTTCGTACAAAGTCATTTCTTTAGCTGTTCGAGTTTCGAGCCAAGCGACGGCTAATTTTTCAGCAGAAACCACTTTGTTTTTATACGTTTCAGGCATTTTATTCATCATTTCCTCATATTCATGGTGGCTTAGACCATCAGCATGGGCATAATTGGGCGATATATTCACACCTATTTTCTTAGGTTGCCGCTCCTTAATGGCTTCCATCAGGGCATCCCATTGGTCGGGATAAACATTCAAATTCCATGAAGCTTTGAGCAAGCCCACGTCATATCTTGCAATCGCTATTTTTTCAATGCCTTCCTTTCCACCCTTATCAAAAAAGACCATGACGGTACGGCGGCGTGCGGAAAGCCATTCGGCTGGCAACATGGTTTTCATGACGGGGTCTTCGTTGTACTCTCTCGAAATGAGAATCCACATATCAACGCCTTCGCGACGCATGAGTTTTGGCAATAAATTATCAAATCTGTTAACCAATATTTCATCAATAATATCCGCTCGTTCTCTTTCAGTCAGAATTTTTGGATAGGCATTTTGAGCTTGAATAGTTGTCAGCCCGAAGCACAGTAGGAATGTAAAAATGGATGTTCGCATAGTTATCTGATTTTGGGATTGAAGATACTGAGGGGGTGATAAAGTTTAGTTTTTTTTTGCTCAAAAGATTAATTCTACTATATAATTGTGAAATAATTATAGGCGAATTGGCTACAATTTATTTTTTTTATTCTTATAAAAGTCTGTCAAATTTGGCTTTACTGCTGCCCATTCAGTATTAATTATGCTATAATAAGCAGAATTTCGATGAGTATTATTATCTCTGAGTATATCATTTCGCAAAATGCCTTCAAATTGTCCACCTATTTTTTCAATTGCTTTTCTGGAGCGTGTATTATTTTCATCTGTTTTAAGTTGCACCCTTAATGTCTTTAAATTTTCAAAACAATGAGTAAGCAATAATAACTTACATTCCAAATTCACGGCAGTTGCCCAATAATCAGGATGCAGCCAAGTTGAGCCAATTTCCAATTTTTTATGCTTCGGTTGGATGTCTAAAAACCTTGTACTACCGATTATTTTATTCTCAGGTTTGAAGAAAATAGTAAATGGCATTTGATTTCCTTTTTCTCTTTCATTCAATGCTGAATTGAAAATGTTTGAAAAAACATCAGTATCACTTCCATCATACGCATAAAATTCCCAGATTCTTTTATCCTTTGCCAATGTTTCCAATGCTTCTAAATGCTCTTTTTCTAAAGGCATTAAATCCACTGTTTGCCCTAATAATGTAGTTGGATATTTTACCCAATTGTCCATATCTTCTTTCATATTGTTTCACTTTTTTTTCAAAAGTAACTTTTTCCTAATTCTTAATTGTAATTTATTATAGTTTTAGTTATAAAAAACCTGAAAATACTGAGGGGGGGTGTTAAAGTGAAAAGTGAAAAGTGAATAGTGAAAAATTATATTACATTTGCTTAATAAAAAGCCTTTTGCTAAGCGCAAAAGGCTTTTTATAATGAGTATTTTAAGAAATAAGTTTCACATCAATCAGAAAACAATTGTTTAAAACTCCAACCTGAACCGACCTTTCTGGCTTTAGAATCAGTCCATTTGAAGCTACCATCGCTGCGTCCATCATGTCTAAACCAGACTAAATCATTATTATCCAAAATGGCATAAATGACGCCATTGCCGCCTGAAAATACCTGCTTCATGCCCCAACCAGTTCCTACTTTTCGGGCATTGTTATCAGTCCATTTGAAGCTGCCATCCATGCGCCCCTCATGACGAAACCAAAGTAGGTCATTATTGTCATTAATGGCGTAAATAATGCCGTCGCCGCCATAAAATACATGCTTCATATTCCACCCAGTGCCTATTTTTCGGGCATTGTTATCTGTCCATCTAAAACTGCCATCATTTCGTCCGTCATGCCTAAACCAAAGCAAATCACCATTTGCATTGATGGCATAAATGACGCCATCGTCTCCCGAAAATATATGCTTCATGTTCCAACCAACGCCTACTTTTTTACCCTTGAGGTCTGCCCAATTTAAGCCCGCGACACCTCTGCCATCGTGGCGATTCCAAATCAAATCGCCATTGTCCATGACGCCATAAACGATGCCATCGCCACCTGAAAATATCTGTTTGAAGTTCCAAAGGGAGTTGACTAATTTGCCTTTATCGAATCCCCAAGTAAAACTGCCATCATTTCGACCATCGTGACGAAACCACATTAAATCGCCATCATTTGTCAAGGCATATATAATGTGTGAAAAACTCCAACCAATGCCTATTTTCCGAGCATTATTATCAGTCCATCTAAAACTGCCATCACTGCGTCCAGCATGTTGAAACCATTGAAGTTCAGTACTGTTAGTGATAGCATAAATTACACCGTTGCCATCTGCAAATACCTTCGGTGCACTCCAACCATTTCCGACTTTTCGAGCATTATTGTCTACCCATTTGAAGCTGCCATCGTTTCGTCCAGTGTGAAGAAACCAGAGCAAATCATTGTTGTCATTGATGGCATAAATCACGCCATCGCCGCCTGAAAATACCTGCTTCATATTCCAACCGACGCCTACCTTTCTGGCTTTAATATCTGCCCATCTAAAACTTCCGTCGCCGCGTCCGTCGTGCCGAAACCATAAGAGATCGCCTGTATGAGTGATGGCATAAATGACACCATTTCCGCCTGAAAATACTTGTTTCATGTCCCAGCCAGTGCCTACTTTCCGAGCATTGTCGTCTGCCCATTTGAATGTGCCATCTGAGCGTCCGTCATGTCGAAACCATAGCAAATCGTTGGTGTTGGTGATAGCATAAATAACGCCATCGCCGCCTGAAAATACGTGTTTGAAATTCCATCCAGCACCCACCTTTCTGGGATTATTATCTGCCCATTTGAAGCTGCCATCTGCACGACCATCATGTCGATACCACATCAAATCGCCGTTATCCATAATGGCATAAATGACGCCATCGCCCCCTGAAAAAACTTGTTGAATCATAGGATTAAGGCGCGACAATTTGAGCGTTACAGTGTTTTTATTAGCATCAAAAGACTTAACTTTAATGGTTACTGCTGATTGTCGAACATACATTTCTTCATCTACTTTGGCACCCATTGCCCCAATTCGCAGTGAATTTGCTCCTGGTTTAGCACCATTAGTTAAATGAGCGAGAACCCATCCATTGAGTGAAGGTACTTTAGGCATACCCTTGTCCCAACCTGATATCGTTCTAAATTCAATGAGCAGTTTTTGACTGGCTACGAAACTTTCGCCCAATGCTACCACAGGCAATCCTGCATAGTTGACTGAGGGGGGGCCTTGCAAAGGGGCAAGTTCAATAGTCGTTTCATGAGTTGCTGAATTGAGTTGTTTCCTAACATCAATCGTTACATTTTTTTGATTTAAATCCAACCAATTACAGGCTATTAAATTAGGAGCTACCATGCCAGGCCCGCTTGCTGCCTTTAACTTGTCGTCTATAAAGGTGTATTTATGGCTCTCATTTCCCATAATGCAAAATTGATCGCCATATTCTAAAGGTCCAACGATGCGGTCTAAATTAGCATGACCTGAGCCATACATATGACCCAATTCATGACCCAATATGGCAGGATTAAGGGTTTGGGCAGCCATGTGGTTGTATTTGAGAGCCCCGGGCGTGTTCCATGCGGCACTGAAAGCATCTGATTTATCAATAATCAGCACATAATGCCCGTAGACAGAGAGATCAACATTCAGGGCTGTTGCTACTTCAGGTACGACTTTCTGCCCTGCATTAAATTGGAGAGCATTCCATTCTGGACCTGTTATTGACAATTCAAACCAATCAAATACTCGAAACTCAAGAAGCTCCCGACCGCCAGATTGATCAAATAAGAAACTTGCAACCTTTGCCGTCATTCCTTGAATCTGATCCCGTGTAAGAGTCGTCACACGCGGTTCATTTTTACATTTCAACAATAAAACAGCTATATTCATAATTTTGGATGGTTAAAACATGATTTATCAATAGTTTAAATTTTCTTATGTGATAACCAAATTTAAGCTTATAATTTATTGCGTCAAAGTAAATGGGCTGTTAATTAAACATATTGTTTTAACATATTGCTTATAAAATAGTGATTGGGAGGCGATTTTCAATAGAATTTTGATAAGTTTGTTTCTCTGCCATCGAGTCACGCCAATGGGAATTATAGTAGCTTTAATTTTTTATATTATTAAACAATGATTAATTTAAAACATTCAAAATCAACAGCTTATAACTGCAATATTATTTTGATTAAAATTTAAATCAATAATTGTTGAATGAGAAGGTGTCACGAATTGGTTAGAAATGGCGTTAAAATTGAAAATTATGGTTTAAAAATTGAACCTCTATTGATAAGCATCTTAGGAACCGATTTACAATTCTTTACATTTACATTTACAACTTTTAACTATTACTCGAAAAAAACACCCCCTCAGTACGGATACTGAGGGGGTTGTTTTTTTCTATTATTTTAAATATAAAATATAAAATTCTAAATGTAAAATGTAAAACATAAAAACTCAAGAGTTTTTACTTTTCAATAATCAACTTACTCACTTCAGTTTGACTCCCGCTGCTCACTTTTACAAGATAAACACCTTTAGGCAAATTGTTCGTTTTCATTTCCACACTGTTTTCGCCTTCGCTAAAATTATTGATTTGATTCAGTACTTCTTTTCCTACTACATCAATCAAGCTAATTTTATACTCGCCTTCATTTTGTGCAATGAATTGAATATTGACAATATCCGTAGCTGGGTTAGGGAATACTAACATTTTTACTTTTTCAAGCAACACTTTATCTGTATTAACCGCAGCTACAAACGGACGGCTGAAATTAGTCGCTCCTGTACTCACTGTCAAATTGTAACAAACTGTCGTAGAAAGTGCACCGCTATAACCATTTACTCTGATGTAATACGTTTTAGCACTCGTTGAAATATTATAAATAATGGTTTCACTGGCTGTTCCATTATTTTGAGAAATACCAATTTGAGAACTTAAAGCACCAGCACCTGTTGAACTATAAAGTCTTACATCGTAGTCAAAAGGAAGATTAGTCAAAGTGACTTTTATCTTAGGAGTTGCTGCCGTAGTTGTAAATTTGTAAAAATCCAAATCAGTTGCAGTACCAATTTGAGAATTGATGGATGTATTCACTGCCATAACAGTCGCTGTAGTAGATGAATTATCCGCTGGTTCATTTAAATCAGAGCAAGTAGATGAAGAATATGTAAAATTAGATGTAATAGCATCATTGGCAGTATTGCCATCTGTTGCACCATTTGGAGCCGATGTTTTCGCAGTAAATGTATGAGCAGCTGCTGAATAACCTGTGACAGCTGTTAAACCTACGCTTACAGTAGCACCTGAAGCCAATGAGCCTGTCCAATTGAATGTGCTTTCTGCGCCGGCATCTACTTTATATAAAATAGCAACAGAAGTCAGTGTTGCACTTCCAAAATTCTTCAAAGTTACTGAGGGGGTCACGCTTGCCGTTGTAATAGTGCCTGATGGAGCAGCGATGGCAGAAATACCTGCATCATTAGCCAATGAAACAGAAATAGCCACAGCCGTAGAAACAGTAGAAGCCCCTACATTATCAAAAGCTTTTGCTGTAAGTGAGTATGAACCCACACCGACACCTGCCCATGTAAATGAATAAGGAGCAGTATTATCGCTACCTAACAAAGTTGAACCGTTATAAAATTCAACATTTGATACAGTGCCATCCCCATCAGCTGCATTGGCATCGATTGTGATAGTAGCTGGTGAAGCGAAAACGGCTCCGCTGGCTGGAGAAGTGATAGATACTGAGGGGGCAGCATTTGAGCCATTCAAATTAGATTCCCAAATGCCGCGACCATATGTAGCCGCTCTGATTTTACTTGTTGGATAAAAAATTTCCAAATCTTTAACAATAATGCCTGGCATACCGCCTGTAAATGATTGCCATGCAGCGCCTGAATTATTGGAGTAATAAACACCTAAATCATTGCCGCAATAAACAACTCCCGCCACACTGTTTTGAGTAATAAAACAATTGACTGGTAGTGATGGCATACCAGCTGAAATATTTGTCCAAGTCGTGCCACCATTCGAAGAGCAGAACGCTGAATTACCAGCGTAACTTGCTAAACCGACATAAATTTTATTGGCATCGTTGACGTCAATATGAACAGTTTGAATGGCTGTGCCAGCAGGCAAGCCGGCTGTAATATCTGTCCAAGCTGTTCCGCCATTGATGGTTTTCATCACATTTGTACCACTCACTGCTACAATGACTTGATTATTGGATTTAGCAACATCTAAAGCCACAAGTGTACCGACTGCTGTTGCAAAACTACTGATAGTTGCCCAAGCAGTACCGCTATTGGTACTTTTCACAACGTTCGTACCACCTGCATAAAGCGTTGTAGCAGTCACAGGGTCTTGCAACCACGGCGTTACCCAACCACCGCCAGGCACGGTATAAATGCTTGAAAATGAACCGCCACCATTAGTAGAACGGTATAAACTACCGTAATAAATTGAAGAAAACATATTATTATCACTGGTGCGGTCAATGAAACACAACATACCATCACCGCCGTTGACTTGTGCCCAAGTCGTGCCATTGGTTGTGCGATTTGTACCGTTGTCCTGATGTCCGCTAATAATTGTATTGGCATTAATACCCGAAAGACCTAAACCATACAATTGTGCATTTGAAATATTAGCACTAATATCAGTCCAAGCTGTTCCTTCATTGGCTGTTTTGAAAACACCGCCATCGCAAGTTGCATATACATTCGTACCTGCATATATGATATCATGATTATCAGCATGAACATAATTACCTGCTGTATGAGAGGCATCCCAAGCTGTATTTTTAGTCCAAGCTGCACCGCCGTTGATAGATTTCCAAATATTGACACCGCCTGTAAATAAAATATTTTTATCTATTGGAGAAACGGCAATCGAAAGATCGTACCAACCTTGACCATCTTTATCGCCTGTGCCACCTGTTGACCAACCCAATGTATTAGTGGTTGTACCTAAAAATTTTTGAGTAAAAGTAACGCCGCCATCTACTGAGAGATAGACGCCTTTCAAACCATAAGCAGTCGTAGATGTAGCCCCGTCATTGGCTACTAAAGCATAAACATAAAGTGGATCAGCCGCTGTAATGCCAACTGCTACACGTTGAGCCGCCGTAGAAGGCACTGTCGCAATCTTAGTCCAAGCCACACCGCCATTGGTCGAACGCCAAAAACCAACGTTCGTACCATAGCCACCCGCAAAAACGACTGAGGGGTTACCCACTTGAAATTCCAAATCACGCACGCCTGCTGTCATGGTTTGAGTCCATGTTGCACCGGCATCAGTCGAGCGATAAATACCGGCTCTACCACCAACGATAATCGTATTAGAATTGGTCGGGTCAATCAAAATTTTAGAAAGCGTTTGACCACTGCTAAGGTTGAAAACCAAAGTCGTTGGTGCCCAAGAAGCACCACCATCCGTTGATTTATAAACACCCAAAGTAAAAACATCCGCTGCGTCACCATCACCTGTTGCCAAATACATAACGTTGGTATTTGATGGATCAATCGCTACATCTGTACAACCCAAAGCTGAAATAGCATCAGAAATGGGTGCCCATGAAGTGCCACCGTTAGTAGATTTCCATAAACCACTCGCGGGTGTACAGGCGAAGAGAATATTAGGATCAGTTGGATGCACTCTAATGGCATTCACACGACCATTTCCACCATTTGTAGGTGTACTTTTAGGACCCATTAAAGTCCAGCTGGCTGCGCGAGTTTGAACTTCTCTACTTTTTTTAGCGATGGCGCGATACATCCCTTCGCTAATAGAAGTCAAATCGCCATTAGATTCCTTCACGCGCGGACCGACAAACTCAGACCAGCGCATAAATTGAACCATGCCTTCCATCTCGCGTTCGTATTGCGCTTCAGGAGCCGCTTTGCCATTGACTTCTTTTTGCAATTCACGTTTAAATTCTTTCATTTTTCCAGCATTATCTCTTAGAAATGCTGCTTTGATTTGATTGTAGTTAGCGCCTTGCTCTTTGAGTTCGAGCCATGTTTGGGCTGTAAGGGTCGAGGTTGCCGATGCTATTATGACAATAGACAGCAACAAAACTTTAGCAAATTTTAACATGCAGAAATTGGTTTGATTAATTAAAAAAAAGTTGGATAAAATTTTTCATTTGAAGTGCCAAGCTTCTTGTTTATTGGGAGGAAGTAGTTCGTTGTAAAATTTTCAAGTGCGAAGTAAAAATAAATAGATAAAATATTCAAATAAAATTTAAAACTTATGGATTTTATTTCAAGATGTCTTTGAAGATTAACATCTTATTTAAATATGCAATATAAAATTAACAACTTGTTTAAATTTTTCAAAATATTATTTCACACAATTACCCATTGCCTATTACCCATTACCCATTACCCATTACCATATTACCCATTACCCATTACCTATTACCCATTACCATATTACCCATTACCATATTACCCATTGCCTATTACCCATTGCCTATTACCCATTACCCATTCCCATTACCCATTACCATATTACCCATTGCCTATTACCCATTGCCTATTACACTATTACCCATTGCCTATTACACTATTACCCATTGCCCATGATAAGGTAATAGGTCGAAAATAAAATAATTAAAGTCTAATTTCAACCATATTTCCTTTTGAATGTAAAATATAATCTTACCTTGTTTTGGAGTTATGAGTTCTTTGATTGACGTTTTCCCCCTAACCCCCAAGGGGGAACACTTTGGAAGTAATATTAAAAAAGTGCTAAAACATTGAATTACCTCGAAAGCGTTCCCCCTTGAGGGTTAGGGGGAAAACGTCAATCAACTCATTTAATTATCATTTTAAATATCAATCAATTTCTAACAAAATTTTTAAAAACGACCTATTCCCTTTTTAGATTAAGGTCAGTTATTGTCAAATTAAACCAAACTTCGTTATGAGAAAATTCTCCATTTTCGCTTTTGTCCTCTTCATGCTCTATAATACTGAGGGGGTCGCTCAAAATAAAAAACCTATCAGCCAAGACCTACTCAAATCCCTCAAATGGCGCAATGTCGGTCCATTCAGAGGTGGTAGAAGTACAGCAGTTGCTGGTCATGCTGATCAACCCTTGACCTTCTACTTCGGTGCAACAGGTGGAGGCGTTTGGAAAACAATTGATGGTGGTATGCGATGGCTACCCGTCTCAGATTCAGCTTTCAAATCCTCTTCGGTGGGGGCTATTACGGTCGCACCTTCCGACCCGAATGTCGTTTATGCAGGTACGGGCGAAACGGATATTCGCGGCAATATTTCTGGCGGCGATGGTATGTATAAATCAACCGATGCCGGTAAAACATGGCGGAGTATAGGTCTCAAAAAATCATGGGGAATTGCTCGCATTGTTGTCAATCCTAAAGATGCCAATTTGGTCTATGTCGCTTCGCTCGGCAATCCTTTTGGTCGAACCACTAAAGCTATGAACGCCGAAGAGCGCGGCATCTATCGCTCCTCCGATGGTGGCATGACTTGGCAACAAATACTCGCGCCTACGAATGATAAAACTGGCGGCATCGAAATCCACATGGATCCGACTAACCCCTCAGTATTATATGCTGGAATGTGGGAATGTTTTCGAAATAACCATATGATGAGTAGCGGTGGCGAAGGCTCAGGCTTATATAAATCAACGGATGGTGGGAATAGTTGGACGAATATCTCCAAAAAGCCAGGTTTGCCAGTTGGTATATTAGGTAAAATGGGTGTAGCTGTTTCGCCTTTTAATGGCAACCGAGTATGGGCTATTATTGAAAATAAAAACGGTGGTTTGTTCCGCAGTGAAGATGCAGGAGAAACTTGGACACGCATTAATAACGATAAAAACCTTTGGCAACGCCCTTGGTATTATTGCGAAATTGAAGCAGATCCAAGCAATAATGATGCGTTGTATGTGCTCAATGTCAATTTTCAATACACCAGTGACGGCGGCAAAACATTCAGACAAATTCAAGTCGGTCACGGCGATACTCATGATATTTGGGTAAATCCTAAAAATCCTCAAAACTTTATCCTCGGCGATGATGGCGGTGCAGAGGTCACTTACAATCAAGGCAGAACATTCACTGAATTGGATATTCCAACCTGTCAATTCTACCATATTTCAGTGGACAATGATTTCCCTTATCATCTTTATGGAGCGCAACAAGACAACTCTTCGCTAAGGGTTTCAAGTAGAAATACAGGTGGATTTGGTGTCAACAGACAGGATTGGGAAGTTGTAGCAGGAGGTGAAAGCGGTTATGTAGTGAGCGATCCGAACAATTCAGACATCGTTTATGGTGGCAATTATATGGGTCAAATGGATAAAGGCAATCTAAAAACAGGTCAAACTCAAGACGTTTCTCCTAATCCAATTCAATACCTCGGCGATGCAGCCGATGCTATGAAATACCGTTTTCAATGGACTTATCCAATTGTATTCAGTCCTCATGATTCTAAAGTTATTTATGCTACTTCGCAGTATGTGCATCGCACGACGGATGGTGGTCAAAGTTGGGAAGTCATTTCTCCCGTTTTGACTCGCAACGATACAAACACCACCAAATCAAGCGGTGGACCCATTACTAAAGATAATACAGGTGCTGAAACATTCTCAACCATTTTCACTTTCGCAGAGTCATACATTCAAAAAGGCGTCTTTTGGGCAGGTAGCGACGATGGTTGGATGCATGTTTCTACCGATGGCGGAAAAAATTGGACTAAATGCAATATTCCAAATTTAGGCGAATGGGCAATGATGAGCATCGTAGAAGCAGGAAGATTTGATGCTGGAACGGCTTACCTCGCCGCCAATAGATATAAAGTAGATGATACCAAGCCATATTTATATAAAACAAAAGACTTTGGCAAAACTTGGACTAAAATTACTGAGGGGTTGCCTGAAAATGCTTTCTGCCGAGTGATTCGAGAAGACCCCAATAAAAAAGGCTTGCTCTATGCAGGTACTGAAATTGGCATTTTCGTTTCCTTCAATGATGGAGCAAATTGGCAGCCTTTGAACAATAATTTACCCGTCACGCCCATTCATGATTTGCAAATTCAAGCAAGGGAAAAAGACTTGTGTGTGGCTACACATGGACGTGCGTTTTGGATTTTGGACAATATAGAGCCTTTGTATCAAATCATGGACAACCCCTCAGTAGCCGAGCAAAAAGCACATCTGTTTGTACCTGAACCCGCTTGGCGTGTAGGCGGTGCCGCTGCTTCATTCGCTAATGATATTCAAGTTGGTGAAAATGCACCCAATGGTGTGATGATTAATTACAGCATTAAAGACAAACCAAAGGATGAATTATTGCTCAAATTCACGACTGAAAAAGGCGATTCTATCATCACCTATTCAAGTGTAAAAGATAAAAAAGGGAAGGCTTTAGAAGTGAGCAAAGACTTTTATCAGAAAGATAAAATAGAACGGGCAGGTGTAGCGGCGGCTGAGACGGGCATCAACACATTCGTTTGGGATACCCGCTATCCAGATGCCACTGATACTGAGGGGACACCCGCCATGATGTGGTCGGGTCAAGTAACGGGTCCAAAAGTGCCGCCAGGCAAATACTTCGTCGAACTCATCATCGGTAAAGAGTCTTTTGGCAAACAGCCATTTGAGATTAAAAAAGACCCTCGCGTAGAGGCATCAGTGGATAATATTGCAGAAAGCGTCAAATTTCAACTGCGTGTGAGAGATAAACTCAGCGAAACGCATAAAGCCGTGAATGACCTCCGCACCATTCGCAAACAGGTAACGGATTACCTCAGCAATGTGCAAGACTCAACTTTTAAGAAAGAAATAGAAGCCATTTCGAAGCCCATGTTAGAAAAAATTCAAGGCGTGGAAGATGAACTCATTCAGCACAAAGCCAAAGCTTTTCAAGACCTCTTGGCTTTACCAATTAAGTTGAATGATAAGATTGCAGGCTTGGGTTCAGTAGCTGCTTCGGCGGATGCAAAACCAACCAGTCAAGTGCAAGAAGCTTATGAAGATTTATCGAAACAAGTGGACATGCAATTGACTAAATTAGCCAAAGTCATTGCAGAAGATATACCTAAATTCAATCAAAAAGCAGAGAGCTTTAAGACCTCGGTGATTAAATTGAATGCTGTGGTGAAGCCTTGATTTTTTTTAGCGTATTTAATTATTACATAAGGCACATAGAGAAAACATAGTTTTTTTAAAACTCTATGAGAAATATGTGCCTTTTCTGTTAATTAACGGCTGGAAACGTGTTTTGAACTATCTACCCCTTAGCAAATTTCAATTAAAAAGCTATCTACTTGTGGTTTAAAATTATCACTTCATTGTTATATCTTTGCACAAAAGAAAAGAATCAGAACAAGATTCAACAATTACTTAAATAATGAGAATAGAGACGCTCTTTTTAAAAAACTTTCGCAATGTTGAGGAGCAAACTTATTCGTTTAATCCGCACTTTACAGTCCTCATAGGTATCAACAGGAGTGGTAAATCGACATGGCTTCATGCACTTAGAGTAGCTTGTGGAGCATACTTATTGGCAATACCAGAAGCTGTCAAAAGACATATCATACCTGATGAAATTCGTCAAAGTAGCAATGGATATTTAATTCGACATACACCTGTCATTGTAGAGGCAAAAGGGACTTTATCAGAACATTCGGAGTTGATAATATGGCGAAGACAAATTCCTGAAAATAAAAATATCACCACTTCATCTGTTGTTGATATTGGTGTTATTAGGAATATAGGTAAAGAAAAGTATGATAAAATGTTAAAAGGGAGTGATGACCTTGACCTCCCTGTTATTGCTTTTTTTGGTACATCGCGTGTATACGGAACAGGGCGTAATAATGCTACACGTACTGGGAGGCAAATTTTTAAAGAGGGGTATCACAATTGGATGGATATCCGTCCATCTGTATATAGATATGATGCTTGGTTAAAGACTTATGATATATTAGTAGCAGAAGGGAAAGAATATCCCAACAGCAAGCAGATATTCTTTGATGCTTTGAAAATAGCAAATCCTTACATAAAAAAAATAGCATTTCTTGGAACAGAATTATGGCTCAATGTTGATATGGACGATTATGTTTCTGAATATTTGCCCATCCATTTACATAGTGATGGCATCATTTCCTATACTGAGATGACTGCTGAATTGGCTTACCGTTGTATTGTACTCAATGGTAGCAAACAAGAAAATGCCATAACAGATACCAATGGCGTAGTTATGATTGATGAATTGGACTTACATCTCCATCCTAATTGGCAACGCCATGTGGTTTCAGACCTTAAAAAAGCTTTTCCTAATATTCAGTTTGTGGCGACTACACATTCTCCATTTATTGTACAAAGCCTTTCTAAAGATGAACTTATCAATTTGGACTTTGAAAATGACAATGAAGGGCTTGAACTCAATCCTTCTGATTATGGTATTGAAGATGTTGCAGAAATTGAAATGGGTGTAGATGATGTTGCTCGTAGCGAAGCATTCAAGGAACGTGTAGAAATTGCTACAAAGTATTATCAATTAATAAATCAAGGAAAAACAAGTGATTCTAATACAGAAGTTGCAGAACTTCGACAAAAATTAAATGAATTGGAAGAACGATTCAGCGATGACCCTACTTTTGTAGCTACCTTAAAACTTGAACGAAACGCATACAATTTATGAGACCTATCAAAAAATGGGATATAGGACATGCAACGACCGAAGGAAAAATTGTAACAGCAACCTACAATCCACATACGTTGGCAAACCCGATGCTTCAACAAAATCTGGATCACTTTTGCAATTATTGTGAAATATTTAGCTCTGATTTAGAGGTGGAACACATTGTTGCTACTTCAGTAAATGACATACTTAGAACCCAGTGGGGTAATTTCTTAATTGCTTGTGGACGTTGTAATGGGAAGGATAACAAATCTAATAAGCCTGTTGATTTGTCTTTGATGTACTTTCCACACATTGACAATACGATGATGGCTTTTGAGTATGTTGAAGGCGGATTGGTAAGAATAAATTCAAATTTATCTGCTCAAAATCAAAAAGATAAAGCAACTGCATTGCTTGATTTAGTCGGTTTAGATAAGTATCCAGGCAATAATAAATATCCCAGTACAAAAAAACATCCTTTAGGTTTTCCAATAAATGATATGCGGTGGTCTCATAGGCGTACAGACTGGGAAAAAGCTAAAAGAAAATTAGTGGACTACGAAAGCGACAATATATCCGCCGAGGGTGTTGCAGAATTTGCTAATAGACGCGGCTTCTTCTCTGTTTGGTTTACTGTTTTTGAAGCGCATAAAGACGTGAAAGCAGCATTAATCTATGCCTTCAAAGGTACTGCAATGGATTGTTTTGACGCCGATTTTAATCCCATCCCTCGTAATCCCACTAATCCCATTGACTCTATTTAACTTCTTGAAAATATTAATTCACCTCTTAACCACCGAAACCGGCATATTCGGATCATAAGTACCCTTAATCACTGGCGTCTGCACTTTTCCCAATTTATCAGCATAATCCGTTACATTAAGGTGAACATAATCAAAAAGCTCTTTGATGGTGACGATATTATCGCCATTTGAATTGGCTTCTCCTTTCAGACCCCTCAGTACAAAATAGGTAAAAACGCTATTGTGCAGGGTCGAAACCTCCAACGATTCTTCATCGGCTTGCGAAGAAAGCAAATATACAATACCCGGCTGTGCCTTACTGAGTTCATTAAAATAATGCTCTGTATTTTCCTTCGTCGGATGATTATCCTTCACCCCTTTTGCCGCCATATAACTGCCCGAATGGCAAGCGTCTGCAATCACTAATTTGTTTTTGGCAGGGCATTCAGCCAATATTTTATTGATTTCAGTATGATAAATCCGAATGCCATCGCCATCATAGTCAGTCGGCAAAAACGAGCCTTTCAAACCATGACCAGAGAAAAAGAAGATAGCCAAATCATTCTCTTTTGCCTTTGAAAAAACGGCGCGAAGAGAATGTAACACCATGGCTTTAGTCGCTGCATCATCTACCAAAACCTCCGAATGTTCATCATCCAATGCGCCACCTTCAGGACTTTTCCAAAAGGAAAACATACCAAAAGCATCATTATCAGGATATTTCAAGGAAGGAATCGTTTGATTTTCATATTGCGAAACGCCAATCGCTACACCCCAAATTTCAGGCAATACTACTGAGGGGGTATTGTCAACTTGAGTAGCAACCGTATTTCTATTAAAAGTAGGCTCGGGTATTACGTTCCTTTGGCTATTCCTACTCGCTGGTTTTTCAGCATTTTGCAACTCTTTTGAACTGTTGTCTTGAGAAGTAGCTATGCCAGAATTGCTGTCATAATTGAGATAACCTCTAAACTTGTTGTATTCCCAATTGCCTTTTAAAGCCGAGCCATCGGTCAGCGTTAAAGTGCCTTGCCCATGCCACATACCCATAGCCCAATCGCCACTGTAAACGCGTCCATTCGGGTATTCGGCAGTGCCTTTTCCATGCGGGCGTTTGCTTTTAAAATAACCTGAATATTTAACGCCACCTTTTTTCTTAAAAATTGCCGTTCCGAAGCCTGTATTACAATTGCCATCAATGCATTGTGCAGACATAATTGAAATATTGCAAAAAATAAGTACTAAAATTAAAGCTTTTCTCATCTTAAAATAGTTTACCTGTATTAATTATACATTTTTTATTAAAACTATAAATCATTGTTTTACAAAATTTTACAAATCTAAAACAATCATAAATTATATTGAAACTCATATCAAAAATTACTCCATTTTTAAATTGGGCTACCTTTTCAAATTTATCACGTTGGTGCAGCGCACCATAATGTTCTGATAAAAAGTGCCCATAATTAACGTTAAACTACTTAATAAGATTTAATTGAAAAATTAAGTCTTATTTATAGCATAGTACCATGCTTAAAAAATAACTCAACTAACTTTCAACTAATTTTATTGAAATTATTCATTGAAAATGCTAATAATGGGTTAAAAAAGAAAAAATTCCTTATCATTGCTTGATTTTCTATTATTATTATCACTAAAATCCAAAACTGTGAAATCTAAAATTCAGAATAAATCAATGTTTAAAAAGATAATTTTCACCATTTTATGCTTCCAAACTGCCTTTATACTGAGGGGGCAAACCGACGAGTGGCATATCGCCGCTAAAAACATTGATCCATCAAAATATTATGGTGTCACGGTTGCCAATGGTATGATTGGCATTATTTCATCACCCAATCCGATGCAAGTCAAAGATGTGGTGTTAAATGGTGCGTTTGATACCTACGGGCGCGGTCGTGTGAGCAATATTATGAAAGTTTTCAGCTTCGCCAACATGAATTTGGATGTGGATTTTAATGGGCAAGGCAAGCGTTTGGGCAGATCTGATATTACCAACTATGCCCAAATTTTGGACATGAAAAATGCCGCTTTGCAAACAACTTTCGATTATCAAGACATTCTTTCAGTGAAACATGAGGTGATGGCACTCCGCCATTTGCCCCATACGGCTATGATAAATGTAGAAATTACAGCTAAAAAAGATTGCGAAATTACCCCCGCCAGTGTCATCGAATCGCCTGATAATTTGAAAGATGTGAAGAATTTTTATGCTGAAATTGACCGTCCACACATCGTTATTCCCTTGATGACATCTATTGCCAAGTCGCCAACAGGTCGATTGTCATTAGCTGTTTCTAATTCTTTTCTTTTTGAAGAGCCGCATGGCAAAGAGCCTCGCATGATTCATGAAGAGTGGGACAATAATATGCATTTATTGAAATTTAAAAAGAAATTGAAAGCAGGTGAAACATATCGTTTCAGCGTCATTGGTTCGGTTATTTCGTCGGCACAATCCGCTGATCCACAAAATGAAGCGGAGCGAATGACCATTTTTGCAGCCTTAGAAAAGAAAGACCGCATACTTCAACGCCACAAAGATGCTTGGACAAAATTGTGGGAATCAGATATAATTGTAGAGGGAGATATTGACGTTCAAAGAGATATACATTCAGCTTTGTATCATTTGTATTCTTTTGTACGCGAAGGCACACCTTATTCGATGTCGCCAATGGGCTTGAGCGGCTTGGGCTACAATGGTCACGTGTTTTGGGATACTGAATTATGGATGTACCCTCCAGTGTTGGCTTTGCATCCTGAAATGGCGAAATCACCGATGGAATACCGCTTCAAAGGCTTGGAAGCTGCCAAAACAAATGCGTCCAGCTACGGCTATAAAGGTGCGAAATACCCTTGGGAAGGCGACGATACAGGGCAAGAAGGCACACCCGTTTGGGCATTATCGGGTCCGTTTGAACACCATATTACGGGCTGCGTGGGCTATGCGATGTGGAAATATTATCAAGTGACAAAGGATATAGATTGGCTCAAAACAAAAGGCTATCCAGTGATAAAAGAAACGGCTAATTTTTGGGCTGCCCGTGCAGAGTTAGGAAAAGACAATAAATACCATATTATCAATGTCGTTTGTGCGGACGAATGGGCTGAAAATGTGGATGATAATGCGTTCACCAATGGTATTGCCAAAACCGTTTTGCAATATGCTCAACAAGCGGCAGTTTTAGTCGGTGAAACGCCCAATCCAGCTTGGAAAACAGTTGCAGATAATATGACCATTTTGAAATTTGACAACGGCGTGACGCGCGAACATGCTACATATAATGGCGAACCCATCAAGCAAACGGACGTGAATCTCCTCAGCTACCCCCTCAGTATAGTGACCGATGAAGCCACTATTAAGAAGGATTTGGAGTATTATTGGAAGGTTTTGGGCGATAATGTTCCTGGTCGAAAAGGCTCAAGTCCAGCTATGGCACATGCCATTTTCTGCATTCTCAACGCTCGTTTGAATAATACTGAAACAGCTTACGCTCAATTTTTGGATTCATACAAACCCAATGCTGCGCCACCTTTTGGTGTCTTAGCTGAAACGGCTGGCGGTACGAATCCCTATTTTTCGACAGGAGCAGGCGGCTTTTTGCAAACCTTGATTTTCGGATTCGGTGGTTTAGAATTTACTGATCAAGGCATCGTTCAAAAGTATAAACCCCGCTTACCAAAACAATGGAAGTCATTGACTATCAAGGGTGTAGGTGTTGAAAAAAAATCTTATACGATTAAAAACTAACTTTTTAGATAACAAATTGTTTTAATGAAATTAACCTACTATAGCTACCACCTGCAAATGCGGCATCCCTTTCGCATCGCCCATTTTTCACGTACCCACACAGCTATTGTTTTAATTCAAATAGAACTTGACGACTTCATCGGCTTAGGTGAAGCGACTATGCCACCATATTATGGAGAGAATGTGGAAACCATTTCAGCATTTTTAGAAAAAGCTCAAATGGTTTTAAATAAACAGACGTATCCTTTTGATATTCAGCAGATTATGTCTGAAATTGATTTGATTGATTTTAAAAATACAGCAGCCAAAGCCTCAATTGATATAGCTTTATATGATTTGAAAGGTAAAATAGAAGGCATGCCCGTTTGGAAAATTCTCGGTTCAAATCCTGAAAAAATGCCCATAACGAGTTGTACGCTTGGCATAGATACCCCCTCAGTATTAAAGCAAAAAGTAGCAGAAGCGGTTGCTTTTAAAGTCCTCAAAATTAAACTTGGCTCTGATGATGATAAAGCCATTATCAAATCTATCAGAGAAATGACTGATAAACCGCTGTATGTAGATGCCAATCAAGGTTGGATTGATAAATATAAGGCTTTAGATATGGCGCATTGGATAGCCGATCAAGGCGTGGAACTCATCGAACAGCCGATGCCGAAAGAAGATTTAGACGGAAATGCTTTCGTGACTGAGGGGTCACCCATTCCCATTATTGCCGACGAATCTTTTCAAAGGCTTACTGATTTTGACTCTATTCAAGGCGCATTTCATGGCATTAATATCAAATTGATGAAATGTACAGGGCTAACTGAAGCTTTAAAAATGGTGCATGAAGCCAGACGCCGAGATTTGAAAATTCTGATAGGCTGCATGAGTGAAACAAGTTGTGCTATCATGGCAGCCGCTGCTCTTGCGCCTCAATGCGATTGGGCAGATTTGGACGGTCCTTGGTTGGTGACGAACAATCCGTTTGCCACGCCTTTATTATCTATAGGAAATGAAAAAGAGAAAGGTGGTAAAATAGTGCTTTCGAATAAAATAGGCTTGGGGATTTAAGTTACCCTTTAAACATTCCCTATACCCCTCAGTACAATGGCTTATTTTTATAAATATCTTTTATCGTTTCGTTTGGATTGATTTCGTTTAAAAAATAAAGAATATCATGGAATTTTAAGAGTTTTATCTTAATTTGCTATTTTAATTGAAACATCAAGCTGAAAAGCGGACTGAAGTCCGTACTACGTTTTTATATCCACAATTATTCTAAAAAAATATGGACTCATTCGATTATATCATCATCGGCGCAGGTTCGGCAGGCTGTGTCTTAGCCAATCGCCTATCAGAAAATCCTAACAATAAGGTTCTGCTTCTTGAAGCAGGTGGACCCGATAAAAAAATGGAAATCCACATCCCTGCGGCTTATGGCAATCTACACCGCACGGAAGTCGATTGGGGCTTCACCACAGAGCCTCAAAAGCACCTCAATAATAGGCGAATATACTTGCCACGCGGAAAAGCCATTGGTGGATGCAGCTCCACAAATGCAATGGCATATGTGCGCGGTAATGCTGCAGATTACGACGAATGGGCGGAATTGGGCAATAAAGGTTGGAGTTACAAGGAGATTTTGCCTTATTTTATCATATCGGAACACAATGAAGATATAGAAAACGCTTATCACGGCAAAAATGGCTTGTTGAATATCACTCACGCCAAATATTTTCAAACACCTTACGCACAGGCTTTCGTCAATGCTTGTGTGGAAAAAGGAATTGCAGAAAACAAAGATTATAATGGTGCCAAACAAGAAGGCGCAGGCTTGTTTCAATTTTCAATTAAAAATGGTAAGCGGCACAGTGTGGCTACGGCATTTTTAAAGCCCATACTTTCGCGCTCAAATTTGGTAGTGCTCACACATGCCCGCGTGAAGCAAATTCTGATTGAAAATAACAAAACAACAGGCGTTGAATATATCAATGATAAAAATGAGTTATTAAAAGTGGCTGTTTCTAAAGAAGTGATTGTATCGGCAGGGAGTTTTCAATCGCCTCAAATATTGATGCTTTCAGGAATTGGTGATGCAGAAGAATTGAAACAACACAATATTCCACTCAAAAAAGCCTTGCCAGGCGTGGGTAAGAACCTGCAAGACCATTTATTTTTCTTTGTTTCAAGCCTTTCATTGCAACAAGAGGGTTTTAATCACCACCTCAAACCCCTCAGTCAAATCGTCGATTTAGTGCAATGGCTTATCACACACAAAGGCGCGTTGACTGTTAGCCCGTTGGAAGCCTATGCATTTATGACAATTAATGGTGCTAAAAGCGTCAATTTGCAATTCCATTTTGCCCCTCTTCACATTGGCGATGGTCGAGATAATGTAGATGTTTATAATACTAAAACATATCCGACCGTAGATGGATATACAATCCTGCCAAGCCTTATAAAACCCAAAAGTAAGGGATATGTGGCTCTCAAATCTGCCAATCCGCTTGATGAACCAATCATTCAGCCCAATTTTTTATCGGAAGAAGAAGATTTGAAAACATTGGTAGATGGTGCTCGAAAAGCCTTAGAGGTGATGAATGCCAATGCTTTTAGCCCATTTCGAAAAGCTATTATTTCGCCGATTGACCAATCGGAAGCAGGTATTATTGAGCATATCAAGAAAAATGTGGAAACAATTTACCATCCAGTCGGCACTTGTAAAATGGGCAATGACTCAATGGCAGTCGTGAATCATGAGCTAAAAGTACACGGCATTGAAGGTTTACGCGTGGTGGATGCTTCTATTATGCCGACGATTGTAGCAGGAAATACCAATGCTCCAACGATTATGATAGCGGAGAAGGCGGCGGCGATGATTCTTAATAGTTGAGAGGTATGAGTTTGGACAAGTATTTCAAATACCTATCCCCTCAGTATTTAAGAAGAAAAGCCTTGCAAAACGGACAGTTTGCAAGGCTTTTACATATTTATTTTGAGCCATTCCTCAATTGGCTTTTATGTTTTTCAATAATCTGAATGACTTTTTCAATCGACAATTTAGTAATGGTAGCGATTGTTAGAGGTGTTAAACCTTCTTCATGGGCAGAAATAACGACAAGTTCTATTGTTTGTATTTTGCCTTCTCTCATGCCTTCATCCCGCATTGTCTTATTCCAAAGCTCAATTTCTTTGAGCGTTTCGTTATAATCGTCTATATAATCAGACTCGTAAGGCTTGAGTGTTTCCATATTGATACGTCTGATAACTTTCATGAGTACTTCATCTTTTTCATACAGAACAAAGTCTTCTTTGGTGTTATTTTTATTGGCTGTTTTTTCTGCCAAGTCAAACCACTTAAAATATTTGCTGTACTTTTTGTTTTTAACGATATTTTTCTGAAAAGCGTAAATCTGAGAACACTTTTTTAAAGAAGCGGTCAAAATTTAAAGGAGCTAAATACATAGTATGTTTTTTTTTGTTTTAATAAAAAATGAGCTTAAAATTAACAATTTTATTGAAATTCAGACAATAACAATTAATAGTTAGTTACACAATCTCTACTTGGCTACCCCTCTCAGAATCAAAAGTCACCTTTAAATAACGGTCAATCTCTTGCTGCATTTCCTCTACATGGGAAATAACGCCAACGATGCGGTTCTCTTTTCGCAATGATTTCAGCGTATTGAAAACCTCCTGCATCGAATCTCTATCGAGCGAGCCGAAGCCTTCATCGAGGAAGAAAAAGTTTTGCTCGGTCTTGGAAAGGGCTTGAATACTGTCCGCTAAGGCTAAGGCTAAAGCCAACGATGCTTGAAATATTTGACCGCCCGACAAGGTTCTGATATGGCGAGTTTTGCCGAAATTGAACAAATCTTCTATCTCAAAATCATTGTTTTCAGTCACTTTCAAGCGCAATTGCCCGCGGGTGAAACGGAGAAAACGTTCGTTGGCAGAAATGCAAAGATTGACGAGATATTTTGTAGAAACGAAATTCACAAAACCGCTGCGTGAAAACATACCCCTCAGTATTTCAAGGTTTTTACCCCGTGTTTCGAGTTTGAGGTGTTCTATTTCGAGGGCGTTGCGGCGGTCGAGCTTTTCTAACAAATTTTTAATATCCACCTCCAACACGGCGATTTGACTGATTTGTGAATTAATTAAATCTATAAGCATTTGAATATCAGCTTTCAATGCTTGGTGATTTTCAGGCATATAGAATTTGCCTTTGAGCTGGATGTCTAAATTATTAATCTGCCCCGTGATTTCAGATTTTTGTCTTTTAAAATCCTCTACTTCATGACGCGCTTTCACGAGGTCAAAAGCTTGATTGAAAATTTTATCAATTGCTTCCAAATCATCGAAAGGCGACATGTCTATTTGACCTTGAATTTGCTTGGCAAGCCTTTCAGATTCATCGGTTAAGCTCTTATTTAGCTTTTCTTTTTCAGCAACACCCCCCCTCAGTAATTGACCCTTTTCAGTGAGTTCTTTCAGCTTTTTTTCATTGGATTCATAGTCCGATATGATTGTATTGTATTGATTTTCAAAGACTTGTGCTTGTTTTTCTAAAGAATGATTGTCTGCATTCAGCCATGAATCTTCTTTCAAAAATTCGATTCTGGATGTCAGGTTTTCGGCAGTCGTTTCGTTTTTATCAAACTCTGTTTTTAATACAGTCAAACGGGTTTTGCATTTCTCTATAAATTCATCGGCTTCGCTTATATTTTTATCTAATGCATCCAAACGAGTTTGAGCGTTGTTCAATTTTTCACCGAATAAAGTTGCCTCATCAAATGCTTTTTTAAAAGCAATAAAATTGTTCTTATCAAAATCTTTCCAAGCGAAATTGGCTTCGTGTTGAGTGAGATTTTTCTTTTCTGTTTCTACTTTTTTCAACCAATCTGTCTGTTGATCTTTTTGATTATTATAATTTTGAAAAAGTGTAATCAACTCATTTTCAATGTTTTGTATGGTAGTGATGTCGTTTTTATATTTATCCAATTGCTTTTTAATATCGACTATTTGTTTTTGAACATCGGCGGCGTTCCATACTGAGGGGTGATGAACCGCCCCGCACAACGGGCAAGGCGTGCCTTCGCTCAAGGCATTCGACAAAGCTTCAAGTTGCTCGGATGCACGGAGGTGAATCAACTGATTTTCGACGCTATCTTTCTGTATTTCAATATCTTTTTTCAAAGATTTTGTACTTAAAATAATTTCTTGAATAGATACATTAAATGGTAATTGAACGTCGTATTTGGCAAAGAGTAATTGTGAAATACGCTTGCGATTATCATCCAAACCAGTTAATATGCTTAGAATGTTATCAATTTTTTTTTCAAATTCTGAAATATCTCTTTTCAAAACATTGGCTGCTGAAAACCAATTGTTGAGGGCATTTAATTTTTGAAAATCAGGTTGATTTTTCAATAAATCATCGCGCTCAATCATGAAAGGGGCTTTCTGTTTGAGTATATTTTGTCGGTCATCTTCCTTTTGTTTTAAAACCTGTTGACCTTTTTCAAGTCTATCACTCACGTCCTTATTTTTCACATTCAACTCCTGAATTTGAATGAGCCAACCGATTTCATCACGCTTTTTGAGCAGCGTTTCACGGTCTTTATACTGAGGGGTCAATGCTTCAAGTTTCTCTTGTATATTTTTTGTAACAACTTCATTATCAGCCAGTTGCGTTTGTGTTTGAGCTAATTCTCTTGTATTTTTATCAATATTTTTATACAAAGCTGCTTGCTGTTCGAGCGGTGTTTTGAGGTATTGCAAAAAATATTCGTAATCCTTAATTTGCTTTTCAAGTAGCAGGACAGACCCCTCAGTACGAGCGAGTTTATCAGCTTCATTTTTGAGTTTTTCGAGCTCTTCGAACTTCGTTTTGAGTTCTTGTAGAGTTTTTTCTTCGGCTTGTTGAGCTTTTAATTGGGCGTCATTATTTTTTCTATCTTTTTTAAAATCAATGAGTTGCGCTTGTTTTTCATCAATTATTTCAGCAGTAATTTCTCCAATTTCTCTTATTTGACTCTCCACCGTCAAGGTGTTCATCTTATTTTGATTCTCTAAAGCTTTGGCATTTTCCTCTAATTCAAATTTTTCAAGATTGATGAAAATATCCTTAATCATGCGCGTCCGCTCCGTCGGCGATAGCTCAAGGAACTTTTGAAATTCATTTTGCGGAATGATAATCGTCTTTTTAAAATGCTGTGATTCTATGCCCAATATTTTAGCAGCATCAAAATCATTGTATGGCTGCCATTCATCATTGTGCTTAGAAAAATAGCGAAAAGAGGGCGTTTCTACTTGTTCAAAGTTCTTTTTTCGACGATTTGTCTCCACCAATGCCCGATAAATAACGCCGCCAACATCAAAAGTGAAATCAATCGTCATCCTATCTGAGCGCAAATTCATCATGTTGTAACTCCTGCCCGAGCTGCCCATACGCGCCACTTCGCCGTACAAAGCGAACATGATTGCTTCTAAAATCGTGGATTTACCACTGCCTACTTTTCCAAATATGCCAAATATATTAGCCTGCGCGAGCTTGCTAAAGTCAATAACGGCTTCTTCTTGATAAGAGAAAATGCCTTGTATTTTGAGCGTTAAGGGTATCATAATATTATTCTATTGTTGTTGATTTATAGGTTTATTGTACAAAAATGTATATTTTTTTATACACCTTCTGCTACATTTAAACTATGATTGAATGAAAATTTATTAGAGTCCAGCGGACTCACACGTTTGTAGAATTATGGAAAAAATAAACGCTTTCAAGAGTCCAGTGGACTCACACGTTTATAGGTAGTTTCAACAAACGTGTGAGTCCGCTGGACTCTTGAAATATCCTTAATATGCACTCACAATTCTACAAACCTGTGAGTCCGCTGGACTCTTAAAATACTCCTATGATTATGATTTTTCCATAAGATTCCTTTATATAGAAATACCTATTACACATCATTTTCACTCACAGCCCTAATTTCATTAAAAAGCTGAATCAATTCCTCATTAGGCTCTTGCCCTTTGTTTTTCGTTTTAAAATACTCAACAAATAGGCTGCGAATATCATCCGTATCAGGATTTATGGTCGTTTCTTTTCCATTGAGCGCGTCTTGATTGCGGGCATGAAAATTAATGGGCGGCACAATGCCTGGATGCGCTTCATTGAGTTGCTTGGTCAAAATAGGCGATAAAGTTTCATCTGAAATGTAAGTCAATTGAATCAAAGCGTCGGGATGTTCAGCCAACCAAGCAAGGGCAGCATCCATATCATCAAATGTTTTTTGATACAATTTTTTAGGTGTTTCTAATTTAATGCGTTGATAATCAACCTTTTGTGTAGGTTCTGCATCAATCAACATGACATATTTATCTTGATTTTTTTCATTAAAACTATAGCCCAATGGACTGCCACTATAAATAACAGGGCACGGCTTTTTAGAAATCTCTTGCTGCCGATGCAAATGCCCAAGCGCAATATATTGTATTTGTTTAGGAAAATTTTCGGTATAAATAGCGGACGCACCGCCTATATTAATTGGTCTTTCTTCTTCGGGTTCTTCTGGTACTTCACCACCTTTCACCATCACAAATAGGTGGGCGATGGCGATATTTACCCCCTCAGTATCTTCATCTTTAGTGATATAATTGAAGACCTGATTCCATTTTTCAGACAATAATTGCCGCAATGTTTCATCCGTATTTTCCACGCCCAGATACTCCGCCAACCGATATTCATTGGCATAAGGCGCGAGGAGAAGGCGCAACGGATAATCGTAGCCGAGCAATTTCAATTCAATGAACCCCTCAGTACTGCGGGTTACAGCGAAGCCGTTGGGCAATTCGTAAGGCTCTATGATGGACTTCGGATAGCCAGCAAATATAATCCCGCACTCCCTCGCCAAAGGGTTGGGTGCTTCGATGCGCTCAGGTGAATCATGATTGCCCGCGATGGCGATAATAGGTCGTAAACCGTTGTTAGACAATCGTTTACATGTTTTATAAAACAATGATGTGCTTTCATTGGGTGGATTGAATGTATCAAAAAGGTCGCCTGCAATGATGAGGACATCCACGTTTTCACGGTCTGCTATTTCGCAAATTTCATTCAAAACAATTTGTTGTTCCTCATGTCGGCTGTAATTATTGAGGCGTTTTCCGAGATGCCAATCGGCTGTATGGAGTATTTTCATGTATAATTCAATCAATCTAAAATGACAAAGGCTTTTTTTGAAAAATGAAGTGTCAAAGTTATTCAAAAGCGTTTTTCAATTACTATTATTTGGCTTTTTTTAAAGAATTTATTATTTTAAGTATCGGGTTGAGCGCAACTTGCAGCAAGTTTGAAACTTGCTGCAAGTTATTTCATCAGTTCCGCACTCAATCCATGTTTCACTTGAAAGCGGAACTGGAGTTCCGCGATACTATTTATTGCCATTTATAAAAAAACATAGTTTCAGTGAATACAAACAAATATAGGTTTCTATATATTTGCCTTGATTAAAATAAAATTTCTTTATTTTAATTAAAAAAAATTAGATAAATTGTTGATAATCAAGTAATTACCAAATATAAAATGAAAAAATCGCTTACCACTCTCCAACAGAAACAAGACGAAGCCAAGCTCGGCGGCGGTCAATCGCGTATCGATGCTCAACATAAAAAAGGAAAACTCACCGCTCGCGAACGGGTGCATTTCTTTCTCGACCCGAACAGTTTTGAAGAAATTGGGCAGTTGGTGACGCATCGGAGCGTGGATTTTGGTCTTGAAAATGAGCAATATTATGGCGATGGCGTCGTAACGGGCTATGGTACAGTCAATGGGCGTTTGACGTATGTTTTTTCACAGGATTTTACGGTCTTCGGCGGTTCTCTGTCAGAAACTCATGCTGAAAAGATTTGTAAAATTATGGATTTAGCCGTTAAAAATGGCGCGCCTTGCATCGGTCTGAATGATTCAGGCGGTGCGCGGATTCAAGAGGGCGTGAACTCGTTGGGCGGCTATGCGGATATATTTTATCGCAATGTTTTGTCGTCGGGGGTGATTCCTCAGATTTCGGCGATTATGGGACCTTGTGCAGGCGGTGCGGTATATTCTCCTGCTATGACGGATTTTATTATTATGGTTGAAAACACTTCGTACATGTTTGTAACGGGTCCAAACGTGGTGAAAACGGTGACCAATGAAACTGTGACGAGCGAGGAACTCGGGGGGGCATCCACCCACGCGACTAAATCGGGCGTAACGCATTTGACTGCAGCGAATGATTTGGAATGCCTTGAAAAAGTGAAAAATTTACTCAGTTATATACCTCAAAATTGTGAGGAGAAGACCCCTCAGTATCCGTATGTTTTGGGCGATGAATTTAGGGATGTTTTGACTGATATTATTCCTGAAAATCCCAATCAGCCTTATGATATGCGCGATGTCGTGAATGGCATTGTGGATGAAGCCTCTTTTTTTGAAATCCATGAACAATATGCTGAAAATATAGTCGTCGGTTTTGCAAGGCTTGCTGGTCGGGCGATTGGCATTGTGGCGAATCAACCGGCTGTGATGGCGGGCGTTTTGGATGTTGAAAGCTCTAAGAAAGGGGCGCGTTTTGTTCGTTTTTGCGATATTTTCAATATTCCATTGCTTGTTTTGGTAGATGTGCCTGGATTTCTGCCAGGGACTGATCAGGAGTGGCATGGCATTATTACCAATGGAGCGAAATTGCTTTTTGCTTTCAGCGAGGCAACTGTTCCGCGTGTGACGGTCATCACGCGCAAGGCTTACGGGGGTGCGTATGATGTGATGAATTCAAAACACATTGGTGCGGATATGAATTTCGCTTGGCCCAGCGCGGAGATTGCGGTGATGGGAGCGAAGGGTGCTTCTGAAATTATTTTCAAAAAAGAAATATCTGAAGCAGCTGATTCCTCGGCTAAATTGCTTGAAAAAGAGAAAGAATATGCTGAAAAATTCGCCAATCCATATCGGGCAGCGAGTCGAGGGTTTATTGATGAAGTCATTCTGCCGAATGAAACGCGGCGTAAATTGATTAAAACCTTTGCGATGTTGGAGAATAAAGTGGCGCATTTGCCTAAGAAAAAGCATGGGAATATACCGTTGTAGCCATTATATTACAATCAAATTGCTTCGAAAAATTATTAAAATAAAATGGATTATCTCAATGAAATAAAACGGCTCAAGTCTATTGCTGACATCGGTTTGCTTTACTCAAAAGACAATTATGATAGAGAGCGTTATGAAATGGTGAGAGAGATTAGCCAGTCCATATTAGCTAATTTAATCAACCAACCGTTGTCATTATTGAATGATTTTTATATAAATCCTCTTGATTATCCAACGCCAAAGGTAGACATCAGAGCTTTGGTTTTGAATGAAAAATTGGAAATATTAATGGTTCAGGAACAAATGGACGGCTTTTGGGCATTACCGGGCGGCTGGGCAGATATAGGCTCAAGTCCTAAAGAAGTGGCGATTAAAGAGGTAGCTGAGGAAACAGGTTTGTCAGTTGATGTAAAAACGCTCTTGGCTGTTTTCGATAAGCGGTGTCATCCACATCCACCTGAAGCCAATTATGTCTATAAATTGGTCTTTGGATGCCAATATACTGAGGGGGTGTTGACAAAAGGCTTTGATATAATGGATGTTGATTTTTTCCCTATTCATCAATTGCCGCCACTTTCTAAGCAGCGTATTTTAGATAGTCAGATACAGTTAGTTTTTCAAAAATGGGTGAATAAGGAAACTGAAACTTATTTTGATTGAATTAATAAGTCAAATCAATCCAACATTTTAATAAAACACCTACGCCGTTTATGCTGCCTTTTTTCATAAAAACGCCATTGCGCTTGCACTTTTGAGTTGGTTTCTAATTCAGGATTTGATTCCACGACTTCTATTTTATATTTCAAATAGACCTTGTTCATTTCACACATCATGATGGCATTCACGCCTTTGTCTTGATAATCGGGTCGCACGCCCGTCAAGTATAAATCGGCGCGATTGTTATTTTTCATGGCTCTTAAAATATGGATAAAACCGAAAGGAAATAACCGACCATTCGCTTTCTGAAATGCCTTCGATAATGACGGCATGGTGATACCAAATGCCACCACTTTGTTGTGTTCATCTACCACAATCGGTACATAATCTGGAATAATAAAGCCGAAATATTGCTTGATATACATGTCAATTTGCTTATCTGTCAAAGAAACGAAGCCATGCAAATCTTCATAGCAACTGTTGAGGACTTCAAAGATTTCATGGGCATACGGCATCAATTCCTTCGCTTTTTTCAATTGAAGAACTTTTAAATGATACCTTTCTAAGACAGTTTGAGCGATGCGTTCTACTTTTTCAGGAATGACTTTAGGCGGTATTAATTCATATTCTATCCAATCTATCTCTTTTGTATAACCATTTTTCTCCATTTCAATGGGATAATATGGATGGTTATAAATGGTAGCAATTGTGCCCAATTCGTCAAAACCTTCTACAAGCATACCTTCTGGATCCATATCCGTAAAACCGAAAGGTCCATGAATCAAAACCGCGCCTTGTACTCTCGCCCAAGCCTCTACAGTGGTCAATAATGCCTCCAATACTGAGGGGTCTTCAATAAAATCGACTTGGCTGAAACGTGCGCAATTCTTACCTACTTTTTCATTATAACGGTGATTGATAATGCCGCCAATTCTGCCCACGATTTCACCATCTTTCAAGGCGAGCCAATATTTGGCGTCGCAAAAATCAAAGGCTGGATTGCTGCCTTTGGATATGTTTTTTATTTCATCGTTGTTAATTTGAGGAATCCAAAAGGGGTTATTTGCATACAATTTGAAAGGAAATTTGACAAAATTGCTTAAATCCCTCTTAGATGTTGCTTCTTTGATGATAATATTGGGTTGCATAGATTTGGTTTAATGATGAGCAAAAGTTTTAATATAGCACTCGCATTAATATAGACTTATTTTTTCAAAAATAGTAAAATATATTGGAATATAATTTTGTTACACAAAATAACTAATCGTGTCGGATGTTTTTTTAAATTCAAAGACATTCAAATGCTTTGCAAGAGCAATTTTCTGAAAAGTGATTAGCGTCAAACGGTATGTGATAACTGTTTTTTCAAAATTGATTATCATCAAATGATTTATGATGACTATTTTTTGAAAAAATATAGGAGGATTGTTTTCGTAGTCGGGATTTTGTGATAGATTTGATATGTATATTCTTGGTTTTAACTACTTTTGAGGAAAATTTAATTTATGAAAATTACGTCAATCGAAATTAAGAATTACAAAAAATTCCAACAGATATTCAGAAAAGATTTTCATCCAGAACTCACTTTACTTGTGGGGGATAATGGAAGTGGAAAGTCCTCAATAATGCAAATAATTGCTGCTGTGATTGGTACGGCTACTCAAGATTTAAAAACCCCTTCAGAACTTAATTGGCCAGGCTTTAATTTCAGTTTGATAAGTTCTGGACGGGCTCCAATACAAGCACACTTAGATTTTAGTTTTACTCCTGAAGAGACACAGACGACTCGTGAACTTTACGATAGGCTTATTGAAAGTCAAACTATTACTCGTGGAACACGACCCACTAATAGCTCAAATGTAAGATTATCATTGGATTATGCTAATAATAATGTTAACGCACGAGTGGCTGGAGCTTTTTTTCAGTTTCGAGGTTATTCTTACGCAAAAATGATTTCAGCCTACGATAGAGATAAGCAACTTTTTAACAATGTTGGTAAAGCTTATTGGTACACAGAAGAGAGGAATGCGCTTAGTTTTAATAAAGAAAATGGTGATGATTTAACCGAAGATAAACTACGCCAATTTTTAATCGGACGTTATAATTTTCACAATAGGGTGGATAGAGGTGATTTAAGATTACGACAAGACCAAAGAGATATTTTTGAAGATTTACAAAATAATTTACAAGCAGTTTTTCCTAATCGTCGTTTCAGCGGACCGGCACCTCGTTTAAGTGCTGCTGATGCTTTCGAAGTGGATTGGTTTTATTTAACTGATGGCAACAATGAATATGAAGTTTCTGAAATGTCAGCAGGTGAACGAGCCATATTTCCAATTTTAATAGATTTTGCTAATTGGAAAATAAATAATTCTATTATCTTAATTGATGAGTTAGAGTTGCATTTACACCCACCGCTTCAACAAACTTTACTCAATGCTTTGCAACGTTTTGGTAGCAACAACCAGTTTATTATTTCAACTCATTCAGATTACATTGCCTCATTGGTTGATGAATCTCAAATTATAAGACTTTAATGAAAAATATATCCATTTTCTGTGAAGGCAAAACAGAAGAAGGCAAACAAAGCCTTGATGTTAAAATCTTGATTAAATTTATTAAAAGTGCATATCCACAAATCACAATTATCCCTTTCGGAGGAAAAAGGAGTATGAAGGCTTTTATAGATGGTTATATACAGCAAAAGGGTGTAGTAAGTATGGATTTATGTATTGGATTGCGAGACAGAGATTTTGATTTTCCAATACCAGATAAATCTTCAATTATATCTGTTTCCGAAAAGAGCGAAAAAAAGCAAAAGGCAGAAAAAATGATATTCGCAACACACAGGACTTGCATTGAAAACTATCTGTTAGATCCAAATCTATTGTGTCAATTTGTCGTTAATGAAAAAGTAAAAGGGCAACAAAAACTACAGGCTTCTTTGACTGAGGAATGGCTTAAAGATAGTGTTCGGAATATTCAATTCTATACAGCAGCGCGTCATGCTTTAGGGAAAGTACAAATTCCAGTTAAAATATCTACTTCATGGACTGGGCAGAGTGGGAAATTACCAGAAAAGCTTGATTCAAGTTTTTGCTTGACAGAAGCCAAGAATATTATACAAAACTATCTCACACCCTTAAATAGTGTAACTATTGAAAATTTAGAAAAGGAGTTTAATACATTTTCCAAAAAATTTTCCTCACCAATATTTTATAATTCTGATGATTACCTTGTCTATGCGAATGGTAAAGATATTGAAACTTCGTTTAGTAAGGTTTTTGAACGCCTTACTGGACATTCATTCCCAAGTTGGGATAAATATTATGATTTTGCAATTAAAGAAACTGATTTCAATAAATTTGAAGATTTAAAGCAGCTTAGCCAAATTATTGAAAAAGAGTTAAATATGGTGTAAACCATTTGCCTCATTAACCCCCCCTCAGTATAAATGCCATTTTGAGGTAAAAAATCAAAGAAATAGGTAACATTAAATGAAAAACACGACAAAAAATATAGTCGAAAGTAGCCCATCTATTAAAGCCAATACAGCCTCTTATGATAAAAACTATATTTTAACATATGGTGGCATTTTAAACATTTATGGCAATTGTTCCAAATTAGAAATTGATAAAATGGGGAAGGATGCTGCGAGCAAGGGCGGTATAATATTGATTCAATGGGCGAGGAAATTTAAAGTGAGCGATGAATTATTAGCCTTTCTGAATGGAGTTGTTTTAGAAAAATATCCCAATTGCTGTATTAGTTTGACATTGAATGGCTTTGGAGCTTTTGATGATTTAACATTTTTAAAGCACCTCAATAATTTGAAGCGTTTGAGAATTAATTTGAATCAACAGGTAGATTTAAGTCCTATTAATGCTTATTGCAAATTACATTTCTTAGCGATTGGTGGCGATAGATTGAAAATTAAAGGCATTTCAAAAAATAAAACGATAGAAGAATTGAGTGTCTTTCATAAAATAAGTGATGTTGAATGCCTTGCAGAAATGACCCAACTTGAAAAATTGGACATCGGAGGTATGACGCTCAAAGATTTAAGTTTTTTAAAAACATTGACGCATTTAAAGGAATTGAAGTTTATGTCAGGCGGTACAAAAAACTTAGAATGCCTACCCGATATTGGTAAAATTGAAAAGTTAAGTTTTACATCGGTTAATCAATTGACAATTGAGAACCTTTTGCCCATAAATCAAATGAAATACCTGAAAGAATTGCATTTTGAAAATCAACCTCACTTGACGGATTTAAATTGGTTGAAAAAAGCAGGCGTAGAAACCAAAATAACCCATTGCAAAAATTTTATTTAGAAATTAAAAAGAGGCTGTCTCAAAGGGTTATTAAGTTAATTAGTTATTGACTTATTTCATGTATAAAATATTGTAAATCAATGTTTTATTAAACGAAATTAAATTAATAACTTAATAACCAGTAACTTTTGAGAAAGCCTCTTTTTTCATTTATTTAAGAGAAAAAGATTTACTTCTTATAAACCAAAGTACCTGCAATCATATCATGCAAGGCTTGCTTTTTTTCAGTGAATGGTTGCATAAAATAACCAATCATCAAAATTAAGGCAGAAGGAATTTTCGAGAAATAGCGACCAACTGCATTTAAGAGTGTAAGGCGCTCGCCATTCATGTCCGTCACAACCAAACCCATGGCTTGTTTTCCAAAAGTCGCTTGTCTTTCACTTGATTCTAAATAGGCAAAATAGGCAACATTCACGCCCAATATAGCAATGTAAGCCAAAATAAATGACATTGGGAATCCACCTTCCATCATCGCCTGAGGATCTGAAGCATAAGCAGAGACGCCGAAGACAGCTAAAATTACAAATTGAACAATGTAAAGTAAAATGCCATCAATAATAGCGGCTACAAAACGCTGCCAAAAACCTGCATAAGCCGTAAATTGTTGTTTGACTTCTAATTCTGAATCTAAATAGTTGTTATCCATGTTTTTTAAAATTTAAAAGATTATTTAAAATGAGTTTTTCAAACCTAAAAATATAAAATAATTGTAAACACTACAATTTATTGCTCAATATTTATAAAACCAAATCAAAATTCTATCTTTGCGCGCATGAAAGAAAAAGTGCTTATTTTAGATTTTGGCTCCCAATATACACAATTGATTGCCCGCCGAATTAGGGAATTAAATGTCTATTCCGAAATTGTGCCCTACAATAAAATTCCTGAATTAGATGATTCCATCAAAGCGGTGATACTGAGTGGTAGCCCATTTTCTGTCTTGGATGAGAATGCTTTGAAAGCAGATTTGAGTCAAATAGTGGGTAAAAAACCTGTCTTGGGCATTTGTTATGGAGCGCAACTCACGGCGCAATATTTCGGTGGCACGGTCGGCAAATCCCATAAACGGGAATATGGCAAGGCAATGTTGAATAATATCTATAAAAAAGATAAGTTTTTCAAAGGCATCAAAACCAATTCTCAAGTGTGGATGTCGCACAGCGATACGGTGAAGCTGCTGCCCGAAGGCTTTGAATTATTAGCAGATACGCGCGATTTAACTCATTACCCATTACCTAATACCGATTACCCATCTACAGGGGGTGGTGGTGCTATCGCCGCTTTTAAAAAGACGACGAAAAAAGGGGAAATGCCTTTGTATTGTATTCAATTTCACCCTGAAGTGACGCATAGTTTGGATGGATTGAAGATTTTGAAAAATTTTGTACTCGATATAGCAGGTTGCAGTGGCGAGTGGACACCTAAATCTTTTGTAGAGGAAACGGTTGAATCATTGCGTCAAAAAATAGGAGAGGAGCATGTTCTATTGGCATTGTCGGGCGGCGTGGATTCAAGTGTGGCGGCGTTGCTGCTGCATAAAGCGATTGGTAAAAACTTATTTTGCTTTTTTATAGACAATGGATTGCTGCGTAAAAATGAGTTTGAAGAAGTCATGGACTCTTACGCGCATATGGGCTTGAATGTAGAAGGCGTGGATGCGAAACAGAAATTTTATGATGCTTTGAAAGGCATATCTGAACCCGAAGCCAAGCGAAAAGCCATCGGACGCTCATTTATAGAAGTTTTTGAAGAAGAATCTGAAAAATTTAAAGACATTCAATGGTTGGCACAAGGCACTATTTATCCTGATGTGATAGAATCAATCAGCGTGCATGGTCCCTCAGTCACCATTAAATCTCACCATAATGTAGGTGGTTTGCCTGATAAATTGAAATTGAAAATAGTTGAACCCTTGCGTTTTCTTTTCAAAGACGAAGTGCGGAGAGTGGGGAAGGAGATGGGATTGGCTGAAAATATATTGTATAGGCATCCGTTCCCAGGTCCCGGTTTGGGCATCCGCATATTAGGCGATATTACCCCTGAAAAAGTCCGCCTTTTGCAAGACGCCGACGCCATATATATTAATGGATTGAAACGGCATGGTTTGTACGACAAAGTATGGCAAGCAGGCACGATTCTTTTACCTATTTATTCAGTGGGTGTCATGGGCGATGAGCGCACGTATGAACAAGCTGTTGCCTTGCGCGCCGTGAATTCAATGGATGGCATGACAGCAGAATGGTCGCGGCTACCTTACGATTTTTTAGCAGAAATATCGACAGACATTATTAATAGTGTAAAAGGCATCAATCGCGTGGTATTTGATATTTCTACCAAGCCACCAGCGACAATTGAATGGGAATAACAGTGATTTTTTAATTTTTTCATTAAAAATTTCACTTATTTTTTAAAATTCCTTAGATTTGTAACACTATGAAAATCTACTATCAAAAACAAACTCACGCATTTATGAAACAAACCACAATCATGAAATTTAACAACAACATACTGAGGGGGGCACTTTTCCTTGTCGCACTGACTTTAACCACCACTTCTTGCGACCTTTTCAAAAAAGCAGAAACAACTGCTCCAAAAAAAGATAAAAAGAAAGACGACAATCCAATCAATCCCAATACTGGCAAAGTAGTATTGGTAGATTCCGTCCGCTGGAAAGTCGATCCAAGAGCCAAGCCGCCGATTACATCTACGGGGCAAACACCACCCGCACCAGTCGTTATTGCTGACGGAACAGTTGTCACTACGCCTACCACTCCTACAACTGGTGGCGTTGGCACGAAGGAATCGTATAATTTAGCCTTGTTGCTGCCATTTAATTCTGATAAATATACTGAGGGGGTCAATCCACCGAAGGCGCAATTTGCTTTGGATTTTTATGCAGGTGCAAAAATGGCATTTGATACACTCTCTACATTGCCCGTGAAATTGAATATCAATGTCATGGATTCAAGGGGCGATTTTAACAGTGTTTCCAGCCGTTATGAAGTTTCGAGAGCGGATGTCATTATCGGACCTGTTGAAAAAGAAAGCGTTGTGTCAGCTGTTGCATTTTCAAGCCGCAATAATGTCACTGTTGTTTCTCCTTATTTTCCAACAGGCGATATTGAAGGGTTCAATCCTAATTTCGTACAAGTGAAGCCGAGTTTAAAAATGCATTGCAATAATATCGTGCGGCATATACAATCTCACTATGGTACTGCGCAAGTGGTTTTAGCAGGGCGAACTAAAGACAATGAAGTGGCGCGATTTGGATATTTTGAAGATGCTAACAAAATGTATAGCAATGCAAAGTATGAAGAATGGCGCATCGATGATGATTTTAATTTCAATATTGAACCTTATATTGAAAATACAGGAACAACGGTTTTCATCTTGCCTTCTTGGAATGAAGCGTTTGTCACGACATTTTTAAAGAAATTGAATGCTTCGCCACGCCGCAATCAAGTAGTGGTGTATGGTATGCCTCAATGGATGGATTTTGATAAATCTCTTAATGGCTTATACGAAGCCTTAAAAGTGCGCGTCAGTAGCTCCACTTATATTGACAACAACAGCCCTGATGTCAAGTATTTTAAAAATAAATTTTTATCAAAATATGGTAAATTACCCAATTCAGATGCCTTTTTAGGCTACGATTGTACCTTATTTATTGGTAAAATGATGATGAAATATGGTTCTAAATTTCCTTACTTTTTGGATAGAGAACAGGAATCCGTTTTGCATACTCGCTTTTATTTCAATCCAGTTTTCCGCGCTGTTTCATCAGGAGATGATGCCAATAACAATATTTCAAAATATGAAAACAGTTATGTGAATATTTTGAGATTTCAAGGCAATATTTTCAGATTGGACGAATGATGATTTATAATCCGAAGCAGGTAGTTTTAATGAGAAATAGAGAAATTGACATTCTAAGCGTTGGCGAATTATTGATAGATATGATTTCTACAGATTTTGCTGAATTGATGGATGAAGCAGAAATGTTCAAGCGTATTCCAGGCGGTAGTCCAGCGAATTTATGTATGAATATGAAACGTTTGGGCAATAAAGTACGCCTCGTTTCCACTGTTGGCAAGGATGATATGGGCAATTATTTGATGGCTTATGTCAAAAGCTTAGGACTTAAAACAAAATCTATGCGTCAAGTCAATGAAATGACCACCTTGATATTGGTGACGCGCTCAAAAAATGTCAGCAATTTTGAAGCCTATCGAGGAGCCGATTGTCGAATTTCGATGGGGCAACTGAATGAAAAATTATTAAATTCTGCTTCAATATTTCATACAACTTGTTTTGCATTAAGTAAAAAGCCCGCACAGACCAATATACTGAGGGGTGCTCGTAAAGCCGCTGAATTAGGTTGTAAACTGAGTATTGATGTCAATTATGCTCAAAAAATATGGCATGATCAAGCAGAAGCACAGCGAGTGGTTGCTGAATTTTGTAGTCATGGTGCATTTGTGAAGTGCAGCGAAGTAGATTGGGAACGGCTTTATAGCTCAAAATTGACAGATGCCAAAGCGGCAGCACAGCATTTTCTCAATTTAGGGGCTGCTGAAGTATGCATTACTTTAGGTGGCGACGGTTGTCAAGTGGCTTCAAATACTGAGGGGTCTCATTTTTTACCGACAAGACCAGTAGAAGTTAAAGATACAACAGGTGCAGGGGATGCCTTTTGGTCGGGTTATTTGACCGCCCGTTTGGATGGACACAATATATTGGATTCAGCAAAAGCAGGCAGAAGAATGGCAGAACTCAAATTGGCACATTTTGGACCACTGCCTTCTACTATTGATAGAAATAGGGTTTATGAAGATATAATTTAAAATATAATAGAATTTTAAAAAGAGGTTGTTTTTGAAGTTATTAGTTAATTAGTTATTAAGTTATTTTGGATATAAAATATTGTACCGAGTATCCATTCGGAAAAAACCAATTTTTTATTAGTCAAAAATAACTTAATAACTTAATAATCAATAACTTTTGAAATAGCCTCTTTTTCATTAGAGAATATTAAAACTATACTTCTGTCAGTTTGTTAATCCATTAAAACTGACTTTTTGTCAGATTATTTAAACGGTTTTTAGGCTTTGATACTGAGGGGTCGTATATTTGCCTTAGATAACATTTTTACAATCTATTTTATGAGCAATAATTTGCAATCTATTAAACAACGTTTCGGAATTATCGGCTCATCCAGTCTTTTGGATGCGGCTTTAGATACAGCTGTGCGTGTGGCGGCTACTGATTTGACGGTATTGATTCAAGGGGAAAGTGGCGTTGGTAAAGAAGTTTTTTCTAAGGTTATTCATTCTCTTTCGGCACGTAAACACAATCAATTTATTGCCATCAACTGCGGTGCAATCCCAGCAGGTACAATCAATTCAGAGCTTTTTGGACATGAAAAAGGCGCATTTACAGGGGCTGTCAATGATAGAAAAGGCTATTTTGAAACGGTCAACGGCGGCACTATATTTTTAGATGAAATAGGTGAAATGCCCTTGGATACTCAGGCTTTATTGTTGCGCGTTTTAGAGAATGGAGAGTTGGTTCGAGTCGGTTCATCGAAGGTGGATAAAACAGATGTGAGGGTGATAGCGGCGACCAATATTCAGTTGGATGAAGCCGTGAGAAAAGGCACATTTAGAGAAGATTTATATTTTCGTTTGAGCACTGTGCCCATTAAAGTGCCGTCTTTGAAAGAGCGTTCTGAGGATGTTTATTTGCTTTTCAGAAAATTTTCAGTCGATTTTGCAGATAAATATCGCACCTCACCTATACAGTTGGATGAACGAGCGCGCATGATTATTGAACGTTATTCGTGGCCCGGCAATATTAGAGAATTGAAGAATGTAGCGGAGCAGCTTTCAGTGCTTTCTCAAGAAAAAGTGATAACAGGTGAGGATTTAATGACCGCTATGCCGCAACTTTTAAAGCGACCTTTGCCTGCTTCTCAACGCAGGAATGATAATAATTTTGAGGAGCGTGAAATCATGTACAAGTTGCTTTTTGATATGAAAAACGACTTGAATTATTTGAAAACAGTCATCGCTGAATTAATTAAAAATAATAATTTGAGTGTACCTAACTCATTGAATATCAATAACTTAGCCTTGCCTTCGCCTTCATATACCAATGCACAAGGGTATCAAGATTTTAGGCAAACATCTAATGGATATAACAATTCAGAAAATATGTTTTATGACGAAACGGAATCCGTTTCTGACATTGATAATGACGATATTAATACTCAGCCAAGATTTTCTCAACAGCCCATCATTATACAGAAAAATAAAGCAAATGCTTACGATCAAGAAGCAGTAGAAGTAGTTGAAGAAAGCCTTGATATGGCTGAACATGAGAAAAATTTAATTGTCAAAGCCTTAAAAAAACACAACAATAGGCGTAAAGATGCCGCTGATGATTTAGGCATATCTGAACGAACGCTTTATCGAAAAATTAAAGAATATCTTTTGGATTAATGGAGGTATTTTTATGAAAATAATTGACACAACTTGCAGCAAGTTTTGAACTTGCTGCAAGTTAAACACACTAAAAATGAATTTGAAAATACCCGTTTTTACTTTATTAATTGCCTTATTATCAGGGTGCTATTCGCTAAGAGGCGTTATCATTGCACCTGATACTAAGTCATTTTCAGTGAGCTTGTTTACCAATAGTGCATCCACCGCACCACCTACATTGGCTCAGACTTTTACTGAAAAACTGAAGGATAAAATACGCAATAATACGCGTCTAAATCTTGTCAATACTGAGGGGTCTGATTTAGCTTTCACGGGTTCTGTTGTTGGTTTTGATGTCTCCGCAGTAGCTCCTCAACCCAATCAGCCGGCTGCATTTAACCAGTTGAGAATAACGATTGCTGTAGAAATGACGGACAATAAAAATGAAAAAGGCTCATGGAAACAACAGTTTAGTTTCCAAGCGGATTTCCCAGGCACGAGTCAATTATTAGTGGTTCAAGATCAATTGATTAAACAAATTACAGATAAGATATTAGAAGATATTTTTAATAAAGCCTTTACCGAAAATTGGTGAAACATGAATAATGAGCAACTAACAGCGTATTTAAAAGACGAATCCTATCTCTACACCCTGTCTTATGAGGAATTGAAAACATTGGTGGTTCAATATCCTTATGCGACCAATTTACGCGTGCTTTTACTTAAAAAATCGTATATCGAACAGAACAAAGACTATGAGCGCAATCTCCAAATGGCTGCGGCGTATTCCACCAATCGGCGATTTTTATATAAGCTCGTTAAGAAGTTAAAAATGCTTCAAAATGTGCCTGATAATGTCATTTTGGGAGAGGATTATCTCGAATTGACGGAGTTGAGCAATATTGAAAAAATGCTTGAAGGGCGGCATGTTTCTGAAATTTATAATGATAATATAGCAGCTTCGAGTTCAGATTTGCAATTGGATTGGGGTGGGGTAGAATTTGGCGACAACATTCATATAAATACTGATAAAACTAAAGATGATATTGAAAATGAGAATATAGATATTATAGATTTGACAATGCCTTTGCAATCTGATATTTCAACAAAATCGACAGTTGAAAGCCATCAAGATTATGATGAAAAGGAAGTTGATTTAGCCATTGAGCATATTTTATCAGAATTTGGAGCTTCAGCTTTGGATTTTACAAATGTGAATGGCAATTCTGAAATATCTGATAAGCATTTGACTACTTTGGAAGAGTTTCAATCTAAGGATGAAGAAGAAGAAATTGCCATGGTAAAAGAGCCAACAGCTTCAATTCCTACTTTAGAAGCCTTGTATGAATCTGAACAAAATGAAGATCAACTGTCTTCAACAGATGATTTTGAAGATGTTTTTTCAATCGAAAATTTATTGGATGAAGAAGATATTCCAAAAGAAATTCCGCACCCAACTGAACCCCTTGATTTTGAAAATTTAGACGATATTAAAGAAATGCCTGATTCACAAGAGCCTGAAAATCAAATTATTGAGGAACAAATTAGGCATTATGAAGAGTTGGATAATAATGAAGAATTTATTGAAAATCAATTTATTACAGAGAAAAAACAAGATAATCAGGATTCAAATTGGCAAATAATAGAGCCAATTTTTGATAATCCAAATACGCTTTCGTTTGAATCGAATGATATAGTCAATAGAGTAGAGGAGACCCCTCAGTATAATCATGAAAAAATAGCTATTGAAAGCCATTTTGAAGTAGAGAGTATGAAGAAAAAATCGGATGTAGAAATAGAAATCGTCAATCAAGGGAAAGCGATTGTAAAAGATAATCATCCAGTTATGGATGCTGCTGAACCGCCTAAATTGAGCTTTTCAGAATGGCTTCGTCAATTCAAAATGACGTCGCCTGAAAGCATAGTTACAACGACTCCATTGACTGAAACTGCACCGATTATTATACCTGCAACTCCTTTACAAAACATTGATAATGAAGCAATTACACTAAAGCCTGCGCCTACACCTACGCACATACCGACGGATAATAAGCATGTTTTGAGTGAAAGTATATTGGCATTGATGTTTGAAAAACCGCAGGATTTGCCAGATAATTTATTCGGATTGAATCAGCCTTCTTCGAAAAAAGAGGAAGATTATTTTGCAGAAAATCCAGATGAATTGTCTGATGAAGACATGCCTAAAAAGAAGAAAAAGAAAAAGCAAATGCACGAGTTGGCAGCCAAAAGCATAGAGGAAAATGACGACATGATTTCGGAAACATTGGCAGATATTTTAGCTTGGCAAGGCAATTATAAAAAATCTATTGAAATGTATCAAAGATTAAGTTTGTTAATTCCTGAAAAAAGTGATTACTTTGCAGCCAAAATTGAAAAATTACGTAATACAAATTTATAATTCACTTTAAATGCGTTTTCACTTAGTTTTTCTAACAAACTCCTTTGGAGAAAATCAGATTTTTGTACATTAAAAAAGATAAAAAATGTTAACGACTCTAACTGTTTTAATTGCGATTGTAGCACTCTTATTGATAGGTGCAGTATTGATTCAAAACCCTAAAGGTGGCGGTATCGACTCTACTTATGGTTCAGGTGCGAATCAAATGTTTGGTGCAGCTCGCTCGGCTGATGCCATTGAAAAAATTACGTGGTATTTGGCAGCTGCTTTATTTGTGTTATGCATTGTTTCTTATTTTTTCATTTCAAAAGGAGCAGGAGTAACGGATATTAAGTTGCAATCTCAATGATTTTAACACTCTGCTCAGTTAAAATAGGAGCGTGTGAGAATTAATAATAAACCATCCCGAATTTTGTATGTTACAAAGTTCGGGATGGTTTATTTTATAAGGTTCGATACAGGTTTCAATTAGGGTTTAGTAACCCCAAATTT
>JAYTUY010000150.1:0-5504 GCA_043744275.1 Saprospiraceae bacterium | reverse complement strand
TATCTCTTTCATTATCAATTCTTTATGGTTTGGTCACTACAAAGTTATTGATATTTACTTTACTTCTTACTTCTGCTTTTTAACCCAATATTCGCATTACTTATTGCCCATTACCAATTACCCATTACCCATTACCAATATTTAATATCTCAATCCCCACCAATAAGGCTGTTCTTCTTTGATTTTGCCATCAATATGATTTTTCAAAACCTTTTGATAATCGGCATCTTTCACCTTTTTACCTTTCAATTTTTTAGGCAAATCTAATTCGTTGGTGAGTTTCATCAAGTCAATTCTATCAGCGGTGACTATCATGCCGCCATCGTTTATGTCCACTTCGAGTATTATGCCCGGCAATCCATAGTAGCGTTCGGGTCCTGTACTGAGGGGTATGTCTTGAGCAAACCAAGCGACAATTTTTTGCTTTTTAATAGTGTCTTCCGTCACCGCTTTCATGCACACATGACCCGCAACTTCCTTCAAATCGTTCTGAATTTTCCAATCCATTCCTGCTAAAGTATCCTCAATAATATAGGTTTTACCCAACGTTTCGATGGCGTCAGACATGGTTTGAGTCTCAAAATTGCGTTTGACTATGTACACATCTTTTCGCCAGGAATAGCCGCCTTCGTCCTCTTTCTCCGCCTTTTCTTCCGACTCTACATACTTACTTTCTTTTTGATTGAAATAAAGGGTGCAATACATTTTCCACTCATCGCGTCCGCTCCACATATAAGAGATTTTCTCTTTCTGTTGCTTACTAAAATAGCTCAACGAAGCAATTTTTTTAGTCCAACTATGCGTGACGAGGTAGCGAACTGACCCCTCAGTCTGCATCTGAGCCGAAGCCTTAAAACTGATTAAAACAATGACAATAAAAAGTATCTTTTTCATAATTTTTTTTTAAAATTTTCAAAAAAAAACTCATAACTCATAACTCATAACTCATAACTCATAACTCATAACTCATAACTCATAACTCATAACTCATAACTATTACCACCAATCATTCTTCTTCAATTTATTCTCAAAACCCCTCACATTGTAGGTAGCACTGAGCATAAAATACCGCGCTAAAGTTTCAGAAATCGTTCTGGAAACGAAATTTTGAGAACCTAATTGCGAAATCGATCTATTTTTATCGAGTATATCGAAGGCAGCGAGGCGCAATTCTACTCTATTATTTTTAGTCAAAAGGCGGCGGACTGAAGCATTCCAAATCGGAATATTTTGATTGAATCCGAAGCGTTCATTTTTATAAGAATTGTATTTAAAACTGCTTTCAAAAAAGAATTTTTCTGAAAAATTCCATTTGATAGTGGCATTGAGAGAGTTGTTCCGAATTTTTTGATTCTGTTGTTCTTGAATAGAATACGAGATATTGTTAGCATTAATATTGGCTCTCACATCCATGATAAATTTTTGAACAGGCGTGAAGTTGAAGCCGATATTCAAATTAAGACCATTATTTGTTGTCTCATTTTCTACACCATTGATAAATGAAGGCGATTTACCTAAATTCACCCCACCGTTTATATTCATCGTCAACTTTGTTTTCACAATAGGGAAACTTGTCCACATCCAAATATCGCTGTTGTAGCCGCCACTAATATTTTGAGGAGTCGTTGTTGTCACATAACCCACCGAATCTTTAAAAGTGACTATTTGATTGTAAACTATGCGAGAATCGTAGAGCGAAATGCTGCCATTGATGCCGATATTGCTAAAAGTAGCTGGATTGAAATGGTTGAACGAAACGCTTGTTTCATGAAAACGCTCGGGCTTTAGATTCGGATTGCCTTTTATAATAAATGCTGGATTGGTAATGATTGACACAGGGCGCAAGTCATTAATTTGAGGCTCAGATACATTATAATTGTAATCAGTACCGATATAAAAATTGTTTTTCAAATCAAAATTTAAGGAAACATGCGGCATCCAATTATAAAAATTTTGTTTGATAGGGTTTTCCGTCGGTTTTTTATCGCGTGCAATCGCATATTGACCATTCAAATTCAATTGCTGCCCAGCCAAACCGACTGTCATATTGATGCCTTCTTTTGAATAGCGCATACTTGTCCCCAAGCGATTGTAATCAGTTTTAAAATTGTAAAAAACACTCAATTGATCCAACAGTTCATTATTGACTTGAGGGTTTGTCACTTGTCTGCTCACTTCGTTGGTGGTGTGCCTAAAATTGTAGAAAGTCTCTAAAAACAAGGTTTTTGATAAGGGTTCAGAGAATAAAATGCTTGATTTTACTTGATTTGTTTTGTTATCATTCACATTCAATTGCCGTATTTGCTCGGTAAAAGTGGTGGCATTGAAAAATTTATTGATAGAAATAAAATCTTCTTTTTCATCTCCATTTGAACCATTATATCCTGCACTGGCTGCTAAAACCCGCCCTTTTTTCTTAAAACGATGGCGAAAAATAGCCGTACTATTCAATCTATAAGAATTGATACCCCCCTCAGTATTGGTGGATAAAAGGTTAATTTTTTCATTAGCCGTTTTTGAAAATAGCTGGCTATTTATATTGGTTTTATCAGAATTACTAAAACCCAAACCAGCTTTTATAATGACCGTATTATTAGAATCAATCTCCTGCTCAAGCCGTGTGTTGAGTGTATGATTGCCCCTAAAATCTTTATTGCTCAAAGTATCGGTATTGAGAAATGAGCCATTATTAAGAAAATTTTGCCTATCGGAATATTGATTGAGCTTCAAACGGGTTTGATTATAAAAATAGCTTGAACTCCATTTTGATTTTTTATTATCAAAATTATAATTCAAACCGCTCCCTGCATTTTTTGTAAAACCTCGACCATCAAAATTATTGAAATATGGCGTTTCGTTGCTGTTGAAATAATAGTAACGACCACCGCCGCCGCCGAATCCAAAATCGCCATTATCATTATTATTGAAAGAATTTTGACCTTTAAATTCACCATAATCATCCCAATTAATGCCTGTTTGGTTGATATTATTGGCAAAACCGATGAATGAAAATTGCTCTTTTTTATTGAACCTATTATAACTACCTCGCGCCGCCCAACGCTCGGACGTGCCGACTGCGCCCGTCACTTTTCCGAACGAGCCTTTTTTAAATTCCTCTTTCAGTTCGAGGTTCATGGCTTTTTCCTTTTTGCCATCGTCCACGCCCGTGAGTTTCGCTTGATCAGATTTTTCATTGAAGACCTGAACTTTTGAAATCGTCTCAGCGTCGAGGTTTTTCGTAGCGGCTTTGGGGTCGTCGCCGAAGAAGGTTTTGCCATCCACATAGAGTTTTTTCACATCTTTACCTTGTGCTTTGATGTTGCCATCAGCATCTACTTCTATGCCAGGCAATCGCCGAAGCAAATCTTCCACCGTAGAACCAGGTGGCACTTTGAACGACGAAGCATTGTATTCAATCGTGTCACCTCGAATACTGAGGGGTGCCTTCGCTGCCTTGATGACCACCTCCATCAATTCCTTCGTAATCGGCTTATTTCGGATACCACCCAAGTCATTGACCTCTGATACTGAGGGGGTCAATAATTGTTGATAAGGAATGTAGCCAACGTAGGAAATTTTTAAGAGATAAGAAATGTTTTTAACATTCTTAAATTCAAAAGCCGCTTGAGCATTTGTTTGGGTAAAATTCACCAAAGCCGAATCTTTAGGATTCAAAAGCATGACCGTTGCGAAAGGCAATTCTGCCCCTGCACTATCTTGAACAATGCCTTTGATGGTGATTTTTGATGGATTTTGTGAAAATAAAAAAGAGCTAACGAGTAGCAAATAGGGTAGAAAAAGGAGCTTTTTCATTAGGGCTTAGTAAATTGGTTTTAGAGTATTTTTAGAAAATGTTTTTATATATTGTATAACGACAACAATATGACAGAAATGTTGCAAATAGACATTATTTAACTAATTTATTGCAAAAAAAGCGTCCAACCGACTATATTTCGATTAAACGCTTAATATTTTCTCTAAAATTTTTTCTATAAACCATAAACCAACCTCTCACCACAACTCTCAACTCTCAACTCAAACCTCTCAACTCAAAACTCTTTCTTTAGTCAATCCTCAAATCCTCCACCTTCACATTCGGGAATTTAGATTTATCAAATGTAAAATAATCGGCTGGATATTTTTTATTAGCAACAGGTTGATCAAGGCTAAGTTTATATCGAGATTGGTCTTTTCCAAAAGCAGTCATGCTCACCACTTGATTCGTTTTATCGTCTATCACGACTCGAATTTGAGTATAATCGCCTTTCCGATTCGTTGGTTTGAAAGTAATAATGGTCGCTTTTTTGCTCCACCCCTCAGTCGTTTCGCCCATTATGGCATATATATAGTCCTTTTTTTCATAAATACTCATCAAATCCTTTGGCGACATCAAGTCATTGGATTTTTTGCTGGCGGCATTCATAATGCGAACGACATTATCTTCTTTTTGCCAAACTGTCTTGCTATCGCTAATAAAAAGGCGTTTGCCGATTTCGGCTCTGTATTTATCGCCTTCTTGATAAATTTTACCTTTTTGCACTTCTTCTTTCTTTTGCTCTGCTAATTTGAGCGTGAGTGTAAAACCTGTTTCGATGGTTTGATAACCTTCGTAAAGTTTTTTTACTTTATCCAAAAGAGCTTTGGCTTTAGGGTCAGATGTTTCAGGTTTAGCACTTGTTTGAGCGGTAGCTATACTCACAGTCATTATTAAAGCTAAAAGCATCAACACTGTTTTTCTCAATGGCATCATCATATTCTAATTTTTTGTTTAAATTAAAATTCATTTGTACTATAAACGATTATTGGACGATATTGATTTTAAAAGGATTAAATACTTGCGGTTAATATTTTGTTAAAGCTATTTTTTTAATTTTAAATGAAAAATTATGGACGAGACAAAAATAAATCTACATTTATGAGTTTATAAACAATTGATTATCAATGTTTAACAAATTCATCATTCATCATTTCATCATTTATCATTTGCTTATGACTTATTGGCTTGTAAAATCAGAACCTGAATCTTTTTCAATAGAAGATTTCAAAAAAGAAAAAGTAACGGTTTGGTATGGTGTCAGAAATTATACTGCGCGGAACAATCTACGGGCAATGCAGGTAGATGATATTTGCATATTTTATAGAAGTGTGACTAAGCCTGCTGCTATCGCCCTTGCCCGCGTCGCCCGTGAGCATTATCAAGATCCGACAACAGAAGAGGTGGCATGGTTAGCCGTTGATATAGAATTTGTCGAAGAATTTAAAAAAGAAGTACCCCTCAGTAAAATCAAAGAAATGCCTGAATTGCAGAATATGGCATTGCTCAAATTGAGCCGCCTTTCAGTTCAGCCGGTAACGCTTGAGGAGTTTGAGATTATTTGTAAAATGAGCAAAGAGTGAAATCCAAATAAGATTTACGAAATCTGTGGTGCGACATAAAGTTATGTACTACCCTTGGGACATAAAGTTGAAACCGCCTTAGCGTTCTTTGAAAATACTGTGAATTT
>JAYTUY010000149.1:0-5511 GCA_043744275.1 Saprospiraceae bacterium | reverse complement strand
TGCGCTGCACCATGAAAAATGGGTTACCGAAGATTCTACAAATATTTCGCAGTTCTGCTGCTTAACTATCAACTTGAATCAGTTATAACAAATACTTATCTAAGTATCTACTGCTATAAGTAAATACTCTTTTACTTAGACACAACCTTTGAATTTGAAATATAACAGGATTGTGGAAGCGGCGCGGCGGCGGAATAAACCGAACATAAAAAAGATTAAAAGTTTATAAAAAAAGACAACAACAATTTCCTGTTTGTTGTAAAATTATTTTAAATACTTTTTAAGTCATTTTTCCAGCCTTATAACTTATTGAATTTCAATGAGTTATAGAGCCAACTATCACAAATTTAGGGGTCAACTATCACAAATTTAGGGTTGATGTATCACAAATTTAGGGGTCAACTATCACAAATTTAGGGGTAACTATCACAAATTTAGGGTATAGATTTAAAAGAAATTTTATACATTTGCTAACTATCACGAATTTAGGGATTTAATATCACAATTTTAGGGATGTCTATCACACATTTAGGGTATTTATGTCGTACTTTTATCTCAATTATCACACATTTAGGGGCATCTATCACGGATTTAGGGTGCGGTTTTCTGAAAAAATTGACTTTTAATAGATTTAATTTTCAAAAAAAATGGCTAAATTAGTTAAAACAAAACGAGACAATAAGCGCGTCACGCTCATTAAAAAAGCCAATGAGTTGGTGGAAGCGCGGTATAAATTTGACATTTGGGAAATGCGCGTTTTCAGCAAAATGATTACCATGATTGAAACCGAAGACGCCGATTTTCAGGACTATAAAATTTATTTAAAGGACTTTATCAAAGACTATTCGCTCGAAGGCGATAAAGAATCCTACCGATGGTTGAGGCAAGGCGCACGGAAATTGATGGAGAAAATAGTCACCATTTTCAATAAAACGGAAGACGGCAAAACGATGAAATTTGAGACACCCGTCGTGGCGGGGCTTGAAACTTTCCTGCACGATGAGGAAGGAAAATTCGTGCAAGTATCGTTTCACCCACGCATGAAACCGTATTTATTGGAGTTGAAATCCCGCTTTTTGGTGTACGATGTAAAGAATATTTTGAAGTTGCCGAGCACCTATTCAATCCGAATTTACGAATTATTGAAGCAATATGAGCGCATCGGAGAACGCAAATTTGCGGTAAAAGAGCTTAAAGAAATCTTGGGTATCAATAGAGAATACAAGCTGTATGGGCATTTTAAAGACCGTGTGATAGACAAAGCGCAGAGTGATTTGAAGACATTTACCGATATTCAATTCACTTATTCGGAGGTAAAAAAGGGCAAAGCTGTAGAAGTTTTGGTGTTTCAAATTCGTCAAAATATACCGCCACAACAGCCGAAACAAAAGAAAATAAAGGTTTTACAACCCATGCTGGATTTCGGAATGGTAGAAGACCCCTCAGTATTGAACGGTAATTATGGTGATTCAAAGCCCATCATCATCAGAAATAGCGACCTTTTTGATGAGATATTTCCACAGGTCAAACATTGGGGCGTAAGTACAGAAGTCTTGAATTTATTGGTTGAAACCCAGCCTGAGGAATATATCCGAGAAGGTTTGGCATATACAAAATGGGAAGAAAAAGCCAATAAAATCAAGGACAATGCTGCCGGTTTTTTCATCAATGCTGTGAAAAATAGATACACCAGTAGGGGTTTTGAAGATGATAAAAAGAAAGCCAAACGCCTTGCCGAGCAACAAGCGAAGGAAGCGCGGATTAAAGAATTGACCTTGCAGCACGAAGCCCTCACTGAGGAATTTCAATCGCGCGTGAATGACGTCATTCGAGAGCTAACGGTGCGGGATTATGCCGTTACTGAACGAGCGATTGCCGCCGTAAAACTTGAAAATAAGATGTATTTGACCGTTAAAAAGGTGAATCCCGAAGAATTATCGGTAGAAGAGTTCAGAAAAGACAAAATACTGAGGGGTTTGGTGATTCATCAAATTCAGTTACAAAACCCTGATTTTTTCAAGGGAATGGAAGATGCTTACAAGCCACAAATCACGGCTTTAGAAGAAGAAATTAAAGAATTAAAAAAGTAAGTAAATAAGTAGGTAAGTAAAAAAGTGAATACTTATTTAAGTTTTTACTTAAATAAATGTATTTTATAAACCTACTTTTAACTCAAAAAAACCTACTTTTTTTTTGTAATTATTCGTTTTATATTGGCAAAACATCTTAAAAAGGTTTAAAAATACTCAATAATGAAGTAGTATCTTTGCATTTTTTAAGACTATAAAAATCAGTATTGTAATTTTAATTATCATGAAAAATATGCGCTTTTCAGTCGAAAGCTTTTATTTACGCCAAGCACTTTATCGTTTAGCGTTGGTGTTGGGTTTGTTTATGTTTTGTCGAATTTGCTTTTTCGTTTTTAATTATACTAAGCTACCGACCCCCTCAGTATCCACGTTTTTTTGGGGCATTCGTTTTGATTTATCTGCTGCTATTTACATCAATATATTGCTGCTTTTATCCTATTTAGTGCCCTTCGGTTTCAGAAAGGAAAGGTGGTATGGCATGATTCAGAGAGTCCTTTTCTTGGCTACTACTTTTGTCATAGTCCTTCTCGAATTGGGCGATGCTGCCTATTTTCCTTTTTCTCAAAGGCGATTAATAGCTGGCGATTTTTTGATGATTGGCAATGAAAGCGATCAATTATTGCGCTTAGTGTTTGAATATTGGGTCATGTGGATTATTTTTGGACTCATCATTTGGGGTTTAAATATTCTTTTTAATAAAACAACGATTAAACCATTGCCGCAGGAAAATAGCCTTTTGCCACAAACGGGCGTCATGGTTTTAGGTATTGGCTTGGCTCTCATGGGTGTGCGGGGTGGTATTCAAATGCGCCCACTTACGGCTGGTTCGGCAGCACAATATGTGGATGATATGCGCCTCGCTCCGCTGGTGGGTAACTCCACTTTGAGCATTTTATATTCATTGTCGAGGACTAAATTAGTTGTGCCAAATTATATGTCGCCTAAAGATGCGCAAGAAATTTACCCCATTTTTAATATAGGCGACAAAACGAAAAAGATGCGCCGAATGAACGTTGTAGTCATTGCTTTAGAGAGTTTTGGCAAGGAATATTCAGCATTTTTCAATCAAGATAAACCCAATTATCCTTCTTATATGCCATTTGTGGATAGTTTGGCGCAGCTAAGTTTGTATGCTCAATATACTTACGCGAACGGATTGCGCTCCACACAAGGTATTACGGCACTGGCGTCGGGGTTGCCTTCGCTGATGGGTGAGCCCTTTATGTTTTCACATTATCAGACCAATAAAATAGAAGGTTGGGCAGGGGTTTTGAAGAAAAATGGTTATAAAACAGCCTTTTATCATGGTTCAAATCATGGCTCAATGGCGTTTAATACCTTCATTCCACACACTGGATTTGAATCATTTTATGACCGTTTGGACTATCCAGACCAAGCAGAATACGACGGCTCTTGGGGAATTTGGGATGAACCATTTTGGCAATGGACACTTCAAAAAATTAATGCCATGCCTCAGCCTTTTGGTGCGATGACTTTTTCGCTCACTTCTCATGAGCCTTTTGCTGTACCGAAGGATTTTGAAGCCAAATATCATGATGTTCCGAAAATTAAGCGCAGTTTTCTTTACACGGATTATGCTCTTCGCCGCTTTTTTGAAGAAGCCAAAAAGCAAACTTGGTATCAAAATACGCTGTTTGTGGTGTCTGCCGACCACGTTGGACGCAATGACACTCGACCTGAAGAATACTCCACTCGGGAGGGTTTGTACCATATTCCGATACTATTTTTCTGTCCTTCCGACCCCAACATGAAAGGTGAGATAAAGGATGGCATTTGCTCTCAAGCTGATGTGATGCCTTCCATTTTGGATTATTTGAATTGCCCTACTGCGCGGATGTCGTTTGGTAGAAGCATTTTTTCTAAAGAAACACCCCCTCAGTATGCGGTTCAATTTGAGGATAATTTGTTTCAAATTGAAGATAAAAACTATATTCTTTTATTTGATGGACGATATACAACAGGCATTTTTGATAAAATAAATGATAAAATGCTTAAAAATAACCTAATTATGCAAGGATTGCCCGATATGAATAGAATGGAAATGGCATTGAAAGCCATTATTCAACAACACCATCAAGCGATGGTGAATAATGCTTTAGTGCCCAATTAAGTAAATACTTATTTAAGTAAAAGAGTATTTGCTTATCTAAGTAAAAAAGTATGTAAGTGAGTAAATCGCTTGAAATAAACCTGTTAGGGAAGCTTAATTATAAACATTTTGACACTCCGTGTCAATAAACAGTGCTTCAAGTGACTATTATTATAAACATTTTGACTCTCCGAGTCATATATTCAGTGTAGTAAAAATGACTCGGAGAGTCAAAATGTTTATAATAATATCGAGGTTTTGACTATTCGCATTGACACGGAGTGTCAAAATATTTATATAAACTAAAAAAATACCCCTCAGTAAAAACCGAGGGGTATTTTTTTACTCAAATCATGCAATCACAATAATCACATAATCACTACAATTACGCAATCACCCAAAATCACTCAACCTTAAAGCCCACTTCTACATTTTCCCACATCAACTTCACCATATTATTAGCAACGGCGAAAGTCATGCGCTCAGTAAATGCAGCGGATTTACCTGGTTTTACTTTTACACGCAGCACATCCTCTTTGTCGCTGTATTCGTAAGCACCCCATTGTTCAGCTTTTTTATTGAAAATAACTGTCCATTCTTTTTCATTAGGAATGGTAAAAATGGCGTATTTACCTGCTTTGAGTGCTTGCCCTTCGATTTTCACGTCTTTATCCAACGTGATAGTCGTAGCACCATTGGCTCCTGTGCGCCATACTTTGTCCATCGGCACGAGGTCACCCCATATTTTGCGACCTTTCACGGCTGGTTGAGCGTAATCAATAACGATAGATTTATCGCCGACTTTGCCTTCAGCTTTGGCAGCAGGGCTGGCAGCCGCTTTTTTTTCACCACCTTGAGCCATGACAGCAACAGCGAATAGCATAACTGAGAAGATTGAAATGACCTTTTTCATAAAAAAATATTTTTTGAATTTTGTTAAAAATTTAGATTACATGACAAAGACGTTTAATTATTTAAAATGTTGAAAGAAAGAGCCTTTTATTTCGACAAACAAGGTTTTAATCCCTTGGAATGCCATTTTTTTAACAAAAGTATTTCCATACTGAGGGGGTCGCTTTTAAAAAAAAAGTGGAAATTTGCGCCGCGTATCGCGGAACTCCAGTTCCGCATTGTACTAACTGGAGTTGTGTAAAAAGGTTAAAATAGAGCAAATCAATTTTTCACTCAGAATAATGTTTGGTTTTTGCGAACTATAGATTTACGAAATCTTAAAGATTTGTGGTGCGACATAAAGTTATGTACTACTATACGGACATAAAGTTGAAACCGCCTTAACTTAGTTCATTGAAA
>JAYTUY010000148.1:0-20879 GCA_043744275.1 Saprospiraceae bacterium | reverse complement strand
AATTTATAAGTTAAAGTATTGACAGTCAATGGTTTACAAATAAATGAATCCCTCAGTATCGTGTCCGCCGCCGACAATTTAAATCGCTGAATAACGAGGGAATCGCAACCACCTATATTTTTCAAAGTGGTAATTTTCGTGACCGTATCGCTTGGATTGCAACGGCTCAAAATTGGCAGAATCGTGGTGTCCTGTTTAGCTGATTTGAGGGTGACAATTTCAATAGAATCGCAACCGCTATTATTTTTAAATTTATAGGTTAAAGTATTGATTGCCAACTGTTTACAAACAACCGAATCCCTCAGTACAGTGTCCGCCGCCGAGAGTTTATAGCGTTGAATGACGAGTGAATCGCAGCCCACGATATTGGTGAGTTTTGTCGTTTTCGCCGCCGTATCGCTTGGATTGCACTTAAATTGAAAAGGCAGATAAACGGTATCTTTCCGAGCAGGTTTGACAGAGACGATGATGACGCTATCGCAACCGCTATTATTCTTAAATTTATAAGTTAAAGTGTTGACAGTCAATATGTTACATGCTATCGAATCCCTCAGTACAGTGTCCGCCGCCGAGAGTTTATAGCGTTGAATGACGAGCGAATCGCAGCCCACGATATTAGTAAGTTTAGTGGTTTTCGCCGCCGTATCGCTTGGGTTGCATTTAAATTGAAAAGGCAGAAAAACGGTATCTTTCCGAGCGGGTTTGACGGAGACAATAATGACGCTATCGCAACCGCTATTATTCTTAAATTTATAAGTTAAAGTGTTGACAGTCAATATGTTACATGCCATTGAATCCCTCAGTACAGTGTCCGCCGCCGAGAGTTTATAGCGTTGAATGACGAGCGAATCGCAGCCCACGATATTAGTAAGTTTAGTCGTTTTCGCTGCCGTATCACTTGGATTGCATTTAAATTGAAAAGGCAAGTAAACGGTATCTTTTCGAGCGGGTTTGACGGAGACGATAACGGTGCTATCACAACCGTTTTTATTTTTAAAATTATAAGTTAAAGTACTGGTAGTCAATACGTTACAAGAAACTGAATCACGTCGAGTCGTGTCTTTTTGTAGGACATTAACATTGACGAAAACCGTGTCACTACATCCTGCTATATTAGAAATTGCTCGATAATTGGTTGTTACTGAGGGGGTCGCAATGACCGTTTTGTTGAAGCCTGTAGGATCTTCAGGAACAGTGGCGGGTGTCCAAGTATATTTTTCAGAACCACCGATGTAAATTTTGGTGCTTTCACCCCGACAAATTGTTGATTTTTCTGCCCATGCAAAGCTAACAGGGATGACATACTCAAAAACAAGCTCTATATTAAAGGAGTCATTACTGTCAAAAGCGTCAAATTCAACGATAGATTTAGGTCCTAAAAAGCCACCTAATGGATAAATACTGCCAATATTGCAACCAATACAAGTCTCGATTTCTTCAAAAACGCCATCTCCTTCCGTATCTATTTTAATGCTAAATCCATCACCTTGTTGTAGATTTTTAATGGCAATACCATAATATCCACAGGGAAAACCTTTCCTTTTAGCTCGAATACTAAAATTATCGAATGGAACTGGGCAGCCTATATAATCGGCTTTAGCCCCTTTAGAAGCGAGGGCATCAGATGGTGATTGAAGGGTTGACCAACCGTCGAGCGTGGGTTTAAATTTATAGGAATAAACAGTGACGCCATTTTTAATGAATGAAATAGGTTCGTGTTCATCTACTGCTTGATAATAGCCTTTGAAGTCACCAACACCGAATTTATTGTAGCCATCATAAGCCGATACATTCCAATAATTGCTGCCATTCGCAGGCATACCAGGCGCGACGCATGGTGGTGGAGCGAGACTATCAATACTTTCACGACCGAAAACGGATTGTGTAGCAAGTAAAAAAATAGTTATTAAACTGCTGAAAATGCGGTATGACATGAGAATTAAAAGTGCATTGTGCTTTATCAAATACCGCAAATCAGGGGCTTTTTGAGTGAAATAAAGCACAAAAGGTTTGTTTGTTCATAGTTTTAAATCAAAATATACCGCAATTTAACCTTGTTTTATCAGATTTCAAATGGTAATTTTTACATGGTAATTTTTACATATAATTTTTACACTATTTTTTTACATACAATTATCGTTCAATCTACCCAATCAGCTATAAACATATTCGTATCGCGCGTGCCACCGTTCTGACGATTAGACGACCAAACCAGCTGTTTCCCATTGGGTGAAAACATCGGGAATGAGTTGAAAATGCTTTCGGTGGTGATTTGTTCTAAGCCTGTTCCATCTTCATTAATCATGTATAATTGGAAATCATACCCCCTTTTTGAAGTGTGATTTGAAGAAAAAACAATTTTTTTACCCTTTGGATGATAAAAAGGTGCCCAATTGGCTTTGCCCAAATGGGTAATTTGCTTCAAATTCGAGCCATCAATATTAACCGTAAAAATTTCCATAGCCGTAGGGGCGACTAAGCCTTTGGCGAGGTATTCTTTATAATCTTTAATGTCTTCTTCTGTTTTGGGGCGGCTGGCTCGGAAGACTAATTTTTTAGAATCGGGGGAGAAAAATGCCCCACCATCGTAACCCAATTCATTCGTGATTTGACGTTGGTTAGAGCCATCAATATTCATAATCCACAACTCTAAATCGCCTGAACGAATGGAAGTAAATACTATTTTTTTACCATCGGGAGAGACCGTTGCTTCAGCATCATACCCCTCAGTATTGGTGAGTTGTTTTGTGATTTTCCCCTTCAAATCAGCTACATAAATATCAAAATCTTTGAACACGGGCCAAACGTATTTCCGACCATCCGTCGGTGCCGCTATTGGGCAACTCTCTCCGCCTTGATGGGTGGAGGCGTATAATATATGCTTGTTATCGGGCATAAAAAACGAGCAAGTCGTGCGTCCATGACTGGTAGAGATCATCGGCGGGCGATAGGTGGAATCCTTTAAACCTTTTTTGATATTAAAATTAAAAATTTGGTCGCAACTCACCCCCCATTTCGCATTATCAGATTGAAATGACAAATTTTTATTGTCAAAACTCCAATAGGCTTCGGCATTATTGCCGCCGTAAGTGAGCTGATGGATATTTTTAAGGTGTTTTTCAGTAATTATTGTAGGAGAAATAGCAGGGTTACCAGATGGCGAATTTGAATTAGGAGCTGTTTCACTTTTTTGAGCAAAACTAAAAGTGCTGATAAAAATCAAGGCAGGTAAAATTATTTTCATACTTTTCAACATAACTGGTGCTTGTTTTAAATTTGGCACAAAGGTATGTTGAAAACACTGTTGAGAAGTCATTTCAAAGGATGAATTGACGAAATGTTGACAATCTTTTTATTCCAATATTTTCTCCAAAATATCGCAAAGGGTTTGCGCTTCATTATCCGAAATATCATTCAGTCGCCACAAAATATGGATGTATTGGTCAATTTCTTTAAGCATATCCAAGCCTTTTTCTGTAATTTTAACATCAACAACACGTTTATCGCGAAGGTTGACCTTTCTCAAAATGAGGTCATTTTTTTCAAGCCGCTCTGCCAAACGGGTCACATCGCTCATTTTATCAATCATCCGTTCTCGAATAATTTGCATCGGCATGCACTGTGGAAACTGACCCCTCAGTATTCGCAAGACATTATATTGCTGTTGAGTAATGCCATAAGATTTAAAAAAAGCTTGATTTTTTTCAAGAGCTTGATTATAAACAAGCATGAGCCCCATCAATGCTTTATGTTTGATGCTTGAAAACTCCTGATTGGAGACAAGCGCCCGTGCAATTTTACTTTGCATGACAGTATTTTATTTTTTAAATGGTAGGTAAAAAAATCAAAGTCTGTAGATTTTAACAAATATAAAAACTTCAATTAACTTATTTCGATTTTTGAAAGCTAAAATTAATTTGATACAATAAATGAATCTGAAAAGCTATTTTTGCGGCTAAAACAAATCCGATTATGATAGAAACTCAAGTTTGTATTTTAGGAGCGGGTCCTGGCGGTGCTGCGACTGCCCTTCGATTGGCTCAATTGGGCATCCCCTCAGTATTGATTGATAAAGCACAATTCCCTCGCGATAAAGTCTGTGGCGACGGCATGACAGGGCGAACAGTGGCGATTTTGAACCGCATTGACCCTGATATTGTGAATCATTTTTCCAAAACAGATATTCAAACCGACTCTTGGGGCGTCACTTTTTGGATGGATCATAAACGTGAATTTAGAGTGCCTTTCCGTAAAAATTATAATAAAACCACTGATAAAACCCCTTGTTTTGTAGCAAAACGCTTGGATTTTGACAACTTTTTGATAGAAAAAGTGAAGAAGCAACCTTTAGTTCAGATTTATGAAAATATTAATATCGAAGTTCATGAACGGACTGAGGGGGGATGGATTTTGAGCAATAAAAATGGAGATTTTAAAATTAAAACCACCTTAGTCATTGCAGCCAACGGTGCTAACTCACCTTTCATGCGTCATGTGGCGAATATTGCAGTTGACCCTGCACACACGGCTGCGGCAGTGCGGGCTTACTATAAAAACGTGACCAATTGCCATCCTGATAATTTCATTGAACTACACTTTTTGAAAAATTATTTACCTGGCTATTTTTGGGTTTTTCCTTTGCCCAATGGTGAAGCGAATGTGGGTTTTGGGATGCTCACCTCCACCATCAGTCAGCGCAAAATCAATCTTAAAAAAAGCTTGATGGACATTATTGAGAACAATCCAGGCATTAAAGAACGCTTTAAAAATGCTGAATTAATAGACGATATTGTCGGTTTTCCCTTGCCTTTGGGTTCAAAACGCCGCCTTTTATCCAACGACAATTATATGCTCGTGGGCGATGCCGCTTGCCTCGTTGACCCGCTCACAGGCGAAGGCATCGGCAATGCCGTTTACAGCGGCTACATTGCTGCCGAACAAGCAGAAAAATGCTTGAAAGCCAATAATTTTTCAGCCGAATTTTTAAAAGATTACGATACCCGCGTCTGGCGTGTGATGGGTACTGAATTGAATTTGAGTTATAAACTTCAACGCTTGGGCAAGTATCCTGCTATTTTCAATTTCGTTTTGTGGATAGCTTCTCGCAATGTCCAAATTTCAGATTTGGTCTATGCCATGTTCAATGATATTGATGTTCGGAAGCGGGTTTTGAACCCTATGTTTTGGTTGAAAACATTGGTGAATGCTAAATGATTTTGAGCCACGAACTAACGAATTTTACGAATTCTACGTGTTGATAATTTAATGTCAACATCTAAATTAGTTAATTCGTAAAATTCGTTAATTCGTGGCTCAAAATTCGCCAATTCGTGGCTCAAATTCGCAGCTCAGAAATCACTTCAAAGAATTAATCCAAGCCGCTATTTTTTCAGCATCTTTCTTAGGCACATTCGGCATAGGCGCCATCGGCGTAGAAAATTCAGGCCAATTCTGAGGCTTCGGTTCATAGATTAATTGAACAATTTTAGAAACGGAATACTTCCTTTTCGCTACTTCCGAATACGCAGGACCCACCGATTTAATTCTCGGTTTATGACAAGCCGTGCAGGTATATTTTCCTAATAATGCCATGACTTCTTTTTCATCGATAACAGGCGCAGGTTTAGCAGCTGGTGGAGTAGGAGGCGGCGTGGCAGCTTTAGCCTTATCCACTTTAGGCTTGCTCGCCGTGGATTTTGTAGGTGTTTTAGTTTCAGGTGCAGCAGAAGGCGCAGCTTCTTTTTTCTGATTATCAGGTGTATTAACAGCCATACCTGGGTCAACTTCTTCTTTTTCCACCTTTTTAGGGCGTGGCGTCACGAGGGTCATATTGGCTTTTGCACCTTGTGGAATGCTGTTCAGAGTATAAAATGCTTGACCATGCAGCAGCGGCAATTTACCTTGAGCCGAGCGAACGCCTTCGGGTTTGATGTCGTGAATATAGCCTTCGCGCATACCATCCACCACTACACGCACGCGCATACCATCTTCAGTAGCCTTCGCACCACGCACAGGATTATCTTTTGTATTCACCATCGGGCTGCCATAAACGGGGTGATATTTGTAAATAAAGCTTGAAACAGTGTAATTATTTACATCTTCAGCCGTCTTTTTATCAACAGGATAAGTAAATTCTATTTCAAAACCATCGGGCATAGCGCGAACGGCTTTCATTTCAAAAGGTGTTTTGCCTGTCCAAACCAATCGCTCCAAACCGTAAGGCTCTTTACCTGTCGAGCCCCAACCGCGATTCGTACCGCCTACATACATGGTATTGTCTTTCCCCCACGACATCCGCAACACACCCGAGCGGAAGCCATTCCGAAAATCAAAAGATGCACCTTGATAAACGCCATTCACTTTTTCAAGAAATACGCGCGCTATTTTCGACATGCCTTGATCACCGACCAAAACCTGACCAGCGAAAGGACCAAATGCACCTTGCGTATCGTCCGCTAAAATTTCAGACGTGGAGATACCCAACACGCCATGAGGCAACCATACTGAGGGGGGCTTGATGCCCATGTTTGGATATGTTTTTTTACTCATTTCATAGATGGTCGTCATCGGTTCGTCCTTCACATATTCGGGTTTTACCTTTGGATTGTCGCGCGGGTCAATGGCTTTATAAATCATGTCTTTACGCATTTTTACAGGCGATTCAGGTCTATCTGCCCAAGCCAATGAGGCAGGATGCCCGACAAAATCGCCTTTTTCAACGTGCATAATGAAGCCCGAACCCATCCAATCGCCTTGATTATCACCATAAAAAAACTCTCCGTCCACCATACCAATACCGCAAGGCGAACGAAAGCCTGCTGCAAAAGGCTGCATCGTACCATCTTCACTGATTTTCATCGTCCAGCCACGCCACGGCACGGTGGATTTACCTGCCCACCAATCCGAATTGCCAAAACTAACATTCGCTGTGACGAACATAGAGCCATCGGGCGCAACCTTCGGACCAAATGAGTACTCATGATAGTGCCCTGAAATGGGCCATGAATAGACTGTTTCGTAGCGATCAGCCTTGCCGTCGCCATTTTTATCAACGAGTCGAGTGAGTTCGCCGCGTTGCGCCACATACAAGTGATCGTCTTTAAATGCAATGCCCAAAGCCTCGTGCAAACCGCTGGCAAATTTTCGATAAGTAGGCACTGGTGCAGATGGATTATCAATCATCCAAACATCGCCGCGCCTTGTACAAACGGCTATGCTGCCGTTCGGTAAAGTCGCAATGCCGCCCACTTCCATGACGATACCTTCGGGCATCGGGAGCTTGAGAATTTTGTAATAATCATCTTCTGTTGGCAGATTATCTTGAAAACGAGATGCGCCTGTGAAAAGGCAAGACATCGCCACAACCACCGTTGAGGCAGCCATTATTTTTATGAATTTATTGAAATGAAATGTCATTTTTTATTGAAATTTAAAACCTGTGATTCAATTGGATAACCCCTCAGTATTTTAAACGAGTCCAGCGGACTCGCATATGTTAGCTCTATTTACCAAACAATACTATACTGCAATCTACTTTTAATAGGTACCATCAAAAAGCTATTATCGCCCACTTTTTCAACCGTACCTGTTGCACCATTCATCAGTTTGACGTAATATTTTTTATCGTCAATTAAATACGAACCATCTGCTAATTGAAGCATTTTTTTACCTGTGGCGACTCGATAAAATAAATCGTTAGCCGTGTTTTTCAAGGTAATCGTTCGGCTTAAACTTTTACCCCCCTCAGTAATTTCAACCAAATCCTCTACTTCCGAACCATATATTGAGTATCGAAAAGTCGGCATCCCATTTTCAGCTAAATTGTAGCCCAAAGTGCGAAATTGCGCTTCCGACTGAGGGGTATAGGCGAGTGTATCTTTCACCGATTTGCTGAAAGGCGGCGCATCATTGAGCAACAAAAGCGCACCTCGCGGACGTGAAGAACCATCACCTCTATCGTCCCACATAGGCGAAGTGTTGAGGAAATCGCCTTTCCAAACTTGAGCCAAAGCACCATTATCCATATCGTAAGTGAAATGCAATTTATCGGGCGTGCCGACATTCACTGCATGAACAATGCGCTTTTCAACTTTCCCCCATTGACTCACATTAAAATCCATGAACGAACGGAAAACGGTTGGCTCAGGAGCATCCAAAAGAATTGGGTCATTCGGCGTGCCAGCCATCAAAGAGTTAAAAGAATGGAACGATACAGGTCGAAAATTAGAACTCTCTATCCACAAACCTAATATCGGCTGCATCCAACCGTCGGTCTTGTACACGCTCATTTCTATCGGCACATCGCCTGCGGGCAAATCCACTGAGGCGATGCGCTTATTGCTCGTATGCGAGAAATTTTCAGGAGAAATGACCTTATCACCTACTTTTACAGCATTTTTACCTGCCATTTGAGTCGTGATTTTATATTTTCCTGCTTGTGGAACTTTCAAAGTTGCCTTAAAAATTTGAGCAAAATCATTGGTTTCTTTACTCACTTCCCACGTCAATTTTTCTAATTTACCCGTTGAATCGGGTTTATTATTCAAAAAATCTTTGGCTTCTTTAAATGCTCCATAATAAACATTAAAAGAAATATCGCTCAATTCAGCCGCTTTTCCATTAAAATTAGACACTTTCAGATTGCGAAAAGCGACGGGACCATGATCGCCTTGAATCATAAATGGACCTGTTGCTGCTTCGTTTTCATCAATCGGACCGCCTGTGGGACCCGTCAACTCCACGTTTTCATGCAAAACGATACCGTTCATCGTGATTTTAATGTACTTGGCATTGGCGATTTTTTTACCCGCCGCATCAAATCGAGGGGCTTGAAAAGAAATATCCATGTGTTGCCAAAGCCCTGGTGCCAAGCAGGCATTTTGAAGCGGTGCATGACCTTCCCACAATATTTCAGTGCTATCGGCAGTGTATCGGCGGCGTTTGTAAATGCCTCCACAATCGCCATATTTAGGATTTTTGACGCCCCAACTATCCAAAAGTTGAACTTCATAACGCCCCATCAAGTAAAAACCTGAGTTGGAATGCCTCGCCATCATAAAATCAAAAGAGACATCGACATCGCCATATTCAGCCGCCGAAACGAGGTTGTCTCTATTTTTTTCATTGGGCAAATTGACCAAAACGCCAGTGCCGACAGAAGCAGTCATGCTATTATTTTTATTCAAATCAGCGGTCGCATCGCCCGAGATTTGCCAATTTGTAGCACTCGATGTTTTCCAAAAAGACATATCTTTTAAAGGGATATTCACTTGTGCAGCGAGCCATAACGGAAAGCAAAGAGACGCCAGTAGCAGTTTATTTCTCATAAGTTTAATTTAAGATTTTTAAAATCTGTTATCAATAAGGGCTGCTAAAATAATGTACTGATTGGATATTCTACCTTTATAGCGATTATTTTTTATACCTCATATTAAATGCACCACTTTTAATTTCAATGCCATTATTGCTAAAACCCGTGAACACGCCTGATATGATGCCGTTTTTAACATCAGAAATGGAGATATTCAAGACACCGCCAAGGTTGATAGCCGCATCAAAATTCCTTGTGATGCCGATGGCAAAAATGCTGCTATCTGCTACACCAACCGATTGAAAATAGAGTTTAGCACCCGTTTCAAAAGGTTTGACTGAGAATGGAAAGGTTCGAGGAAATGTTTTCAAAGTATCAGGATTGATATTTTCAAAAACCAAATTGGCTCTAAAAAATGTCTTTTCATTACTGCTTTGCCGATTGAGGAAAAGCGAATTTTTGACGCCAAAGAAGCCATCCAAGCTGTTAGTGAGTTCATAACCACCGCTTTTATGCTTATATTTTAAATCATAGACTTTATTATTGAAATCAAATTTAATGAACTCGCTGTTGTCTAATTCATAATTTGAATCCACCGCATTCTCTTTTTTACAACACATAAATGCCCAAAAGCCCAGCCCAATGATGAGTATTATTTTGTTTGATTGTTTCATATTGAATGGTTTGTTTTTATTTTCAATGAGAAATTAAAGTTAGCTATTTATCCAAAATATACATCTGATTTTTATAAAAAAGCATAAAAATACTGAGGGGGTCTTCCCGTTTTAATGGAAGACCCCCTCAGTATAATTTAGGAATTAGGAATTAGGAATTAGGAATGATTTCCTAATTCCTAATTCCTAACTATTTCTCAATCCGCATCTCCTGAATCAAGACTTTATCGCCCACCGATTTGTAGTAAAGGTAAACGCGATAATTGCCTGAGGCAGTTTGCATATCGCCGATAGTATAATGCGAAGCGTTGCCTTTCGACGTGCCTTGATGCACCATATTATACGAACGCGGTTTATTTTTCATAAAGAAATTTTTCACAGCTTCGGTGGCTTGAGTTTTATCAAGCACATCTTGTTTGTCCAAAATAGTCAGCTCTACGCTGGCATCAAAATAATTGCCCAAAGTAGCCGCATCGCCATCGCTGATAGCTTTAGTGATGATGGAAATATTTTCAGTCAACTGGCTGGGAGCTGAGAAAGGTGCAACTAAGGATAAAATCAAAATGAATGCTTTCATAGTAAGTGCTCGTTCGAGCGTTTTGTTTTAATTAATTTTAGAATGATTGTTAAAAATTGTCTGATTGTACTATTCAATAACTATCCCAATTTCTACTTTTCCCTATACAAATTTTATTGTATTATTGAGTTATTAAATGCCAATAATGTAAAACTATTTTGAGAACGTTTGTAAAAGTCAATTGTTGTTTCTTACTTTTTTATTTAACTTTTATTGGTTTTAAAAATATTTGAGTTTCGAATCATAATAGAGACGCCCCCCTCAGTAATAGTAACAGTTAAGGTATTGTTAATGATTTTACCTATAATTTTCACATGATTTGACAATCATTATTCTTGAAAAATACTCAATTTATTAGCGGTTAGCTGTTTCCAAATTATTACCTTTGCGGCTTCAATTACAACCAATTAATAAGTCAAATCAAAAAAATATGTCAAATAATAAACGTGTTCTTCTTGCAATTCTCGATGGCTGGGGTCATGGTTTAAAACGCCGTGCAGATGCCATTACGCTTGCTCATACACCTTTTATAGATAGTCTTTATGTCAAATATCCTTCTTCGGAGTTGGTAACATATGGCGAACAAGTCGGTTTGCCCGAAGGTCAAATGGGCAATTCGGAAGTCGGGCATATGAATATTGGTGCTGGACGCATCGTTTATCAAGAGTTGACCCGCATTTCTAAAAGCATCAGAGATAAAGAATTGCATACTAATCCTACTTTGGTTGCAGCCTTCAAATTTGCGAAAGAGCATAACAAACCTGTGCATTTTGTAGGGCTTGTTTCTGATGGCGGTGTGCATTCGCATATCGAACACCTCAAAGCCCTCTGTGAAATCGCGGATACTGAGGGGTGTCATGGCTACGTACATGCGTTCATGGATGGGCGCGATTGCGACCCTAAAGGTGGCATCGGTTTTCTACAAGATTTGACGCATTCTCTAAAAGATTCTCATTTTAAAATAGCGACTATCATCGGGCGATATTATGCGATGGATAGGGATAAACGTTGGGAACGCGTGAAGTTAGCCTATGATTTATTGGTGCATGGCACAGGTGAAAAGATTGATAATTTTGAAACGGCTATTCAAAAAAGCTATGATGCAGGTGTGACGGATGAGTTTTTGCAGCCTATGATTTTAACAAGCCACCCGTCCCCAGAAGGGGGAACAGGTACTGGGGAGACTATCCAAGATGGCGATGTCGTCATTTCTTTCAATTTCAGAACGGACAGACCACGTGAAATCACGGAAGTATTGACTCAAACCGATATGCATGAATACAATATGGCGAAGCTCAACCTCTACTACGTGACGATGAGCCGCTATGATGAAACTTATCAAAATATTCATGTTATTTTTGAAAAAGACAATTTGACTAATACTTTGGGCGAAGTCATTTCTAATGCAGGCATGACGCAAGTTCGGATTGCCGAAACAGAGAAATATCCACACGTGACTTTCTTTTTCAACGGTGGTCGTGAAGAACCTTTTGAGGGTGAAAAGCGCATCCTCGCTCCTTCGCCTAAAGTAGCGACCTACGATTTGAAGCCTGAAATGAGCGCAGGAGAAATCACTCAAAAAATTATTGCAGAGATAGAAGCCAATCAACCAAATTTTATTTGCCTAAACTATGCCAATACGGACATGGTGGGTCATACGGGCGTATTTTCAGCAGCTATGAAGGCAGCCGTTACTGTTTCCGCTTGCGCTGAAATGTTGATTACAACGGCGTTGAAATATGATTACGAATGCATCATTATCGCCGATCATGGCAATTCAGATTATATGATTAACGATGATGGCACACCCAATACAGCGCATTCCATGAACCCTGTGCCGTGTATTTATGTTTCAAAAAATGCCGCAGGTAAGCAGGTAAAAAATGGTAAATTAGCCGATTTAGCACCGACTATCACCGCTCTTCTGGGCATCGAGCCTTCATCAGAAATGGACGGAGAAAACTTAATAGTTGAGAATTGAGAGTTAAGAGTTGAAAGTCGTGAAAAATAAAAAATGCACCAGAGGTGCAAAATATAGGTAGATAAATGATGATTGAATTTAAAATAAAAAACCTTTTTTTAATCGCTATCTTAACAAGCCTTTTCGCTTGTGGAGATAAGGCGAGTACGCCTGCGAAAACTTTAGAAAAGCCCTATTATGATGTGAAAGGCTTTTTTGAAGGCGAAACCAAGCGATTGACTGAGGGGGGAATGAAAATTAAAAAAACGGTGACGGTGAATGGAAAATCTGAAACCAAAATGATTGAAAAGCCCAATTTTGAAGAAGAATTTAAGATGTTTGTAGCGTCTGATATTAATCGCCCTGCATGGAGCGATAAATATCATATCAAAGACAAACCCTCAGGCAATCATGATTTTATTACAGAATATTGGGCTAAAGATAAAAATTTGAAGACCCAAAGTTTGAAAATAATACAAGAGAACGAGGCTACTTCATTCAAAATGGAAATTTATAATAGAGATAAAAGTGTGGTAACAAAATCAGATAGCCATCTTTTTTATGATAAAAATAATGGTTTTTCTATTACCAATTCTCAACAATTGGTCGGTTCAGTAGATTCGGTGAAAATTGATGTTGTATTTTTGAAAAACTGATACCCCTCAGTATTTCGTTAAATTTTGTTGAGGTAAACAACTTTGCGAGGGTTCAAAACCCTCGCAAAGTTTCAAACTTCATAAATTATTGAAAATCAAAGACTTATAAATTTAAAATAATTCAAAATCATGAAATTTGGTGTAGTAGTATTTCCAGGCTCTAATTGCGATGATGACATGATGCACGTCTTGGGTGATGTGATGGGTCAGCCCGTAGAAAAAATATGGCATAAAGAAAAGACCCTACCTGATGTGGATTGCATCATTTTGCCAGGCGGTTTTAGCTATGGCGATTATTTGCGCTGCGGTGCCATTGCTCGTTTTTCGCCTGTAATGCAAGCGGTCATTGAGTTTGCGAACAATGGGGGTTATGTGTTTGGCATTTGCAATGGTTTTCAAATCCTTTGCGAAGCACATTTATTGCCAGGAGCATTATTACGCAACGCCAATCAAAAGTTTATTTGTAAAAATATACATCTGAAAACATTGACTAATAATTCAGCCTTGACAGCCAATTTGGATTTGAATCAAGCCTTGAAAATACCGATTGCTCATGCTGAAGGTCGTTACTATGCAGATGAAACGACTTTGAAAAATTTGGAAGAAAATGATCAAATTCTTTTCAAATATTGCGATGAAAAAGGCAATTATACTGAGGGGTCTAATCCAAATGGTACGACGATGGATATAGCTGGAATTTGCAATGCGAAACGCAATGTTTTTGGCATGATGCCGCATCCTGAGAGGGCGAGCGAATCAGTGTTGGGCAATGCGGATGGACGTTTGATGTTTCAAAGTTTGATTGAACATGCTTTGGTTTATTAGTCCACTCTCGTCACATTTGAAACGCCATCTAAGCCTTTCAATGCCTTCATAGCTTGAGCCAATTGATCTTTGTTGGCAACGACAACTTTCACTCGCCCCTCAAAATACCCCTCATTGCCTTCGATGCTGAATGAGCGAATATCCAAACCAATTTGCGAAGATATTTTATTAGAAAGCCGCTCAATAACGCCGCGCCCATTGTCAATACCAATAATTAAAAGTTCTGCTACAAAAGAGGCATTTGAGGATGCTCCCCATTCCGCTTTATGAATGCGATAACCGTAAAATGTCATCAGATTTTCAGCATTTTTACAATTTGTGCGGTGAATATTGATGATATTATTAGCCGTGACATAAGCGAAAACGTCGTCCCCTTGAACAGGTTTGCAGCATTCCGCAAACTGATAACGGTATTGATCAGCAGGCTCGCCATTGATAAACAGCTTCGTTTTTAAATCAGCTTTTGACAAAATTCGCCTATCTGCACCATTATTTGAAGTGGCGGTATCAGTCTGATTTTTAGCAACAGGTTTTGACTCTTTCTCATCTTCAATCAATAAAAGCTTTCCTTTTTCTACTTTGAAAACCTTTATATCATCTTGCAAATCAATAGCATCGTTATAGATAGCGGCGTAAAAATCCTGTCTTGTTTTAAAATTAAAATATTTTACTAATATATCAACACTGGTCTCAAAATCCACTTTCATATGGTCGAGTTTGCGTTGAAGGGCTTCTTTCCCGAAAACAGCTTGTTGACGTTGTTCTTCACGCAATGATTGGCGAATCCTGTCACGCGCCTTACTTGTCACTACCCATTTGAGCCAATCTTCGCCTGGTCTTTGATTTTTATTAGTGACAACAGTGACTTGGTCGCCATTTTGCAATTTATAACCCATCGGTACAAGCCGATTAATGACCTTCACGGCTTGGCAATGATACCCCACATCGGAGTGAATATTGAAGGCAAAATCAAGCGCAGTAGCACCTTTGGGCAATATTTTTAAATCACCTTTAGGCGTATAAACATATATTTCTTCTGTAAAAAGATTGGTGGTTTTGAAATCTTGAATAAAATCTACAGAGCTATCATTGTTCACTTTTTCAACCATCTCGCGCACGCTACTGAGCCACGCTTCAAAAACATCTTGTTGGTTGCGAACACCTTTGTATTTCCAATGCGCTGCATAGCCTCGTTCGGCGACTTCATCCATCCTATCGCTGCGAATTTGAACTTCCACATAGCGTCCGTCGGGTCCAATAACCGTTGTATGCAACGATTCATAACCATTGGATTTTGGAATTGTTATCCAGTCTTTCAGGCGTTCGGGTATAGGCGTATGCACGCTCGTCACAATAGAATAGACCTGCCAACACATGGCTTTTTCCTTATTAATCGGCACATTTAGGATGATTCTGACTGCAAAAAGGTCATAAATGTCTTCAAAAGCACAATGTTTGGACTTTATTTTATTCCAAATAGAATAAATGGATTTAGGTCGCCCTGAAATCCGATAAGGAATATCCAAATCTTCGATAGACTCAATCAACGGCTTGATAAACTCATGGATGTAGCTGCTGCGCTCGCTTTTTGTTTCATTCAGTTTATTAGCGATATCATCATATTCTTCTCGATGCGTAATTTTCAAACACAGATCCAAGAACTCCGAACGAATATTATACAGACCCAAACGATGGGCTAAAGGCGCATAAATATACTCCGTTTCAGCTGCTATTTTGAGCTGTTTATGATGCGGCATAGACCCAAGCGTTCGCATATTATGCAAGCGATCAGCCATTTTGATCAACACAATTCGGACGTCATCAACCAGCGTGCGGAGTATCTTTTTGAAGTTTTCGGCTTGAGGGCTTTCCGTCTCTTCGTTGGCATCCAATTTTGTCAAGCCATCAACAATTGTCGCTATTTTTTCACCAAATCCAACCCTTATTTCATCCAAAGTCACATCTGTATCTTCCACCACATCATGCAGCAAAGCAGCCACCACGGCAGTGGGTCCCAAGCCAATTTCCTCAGCACATATCCGCGCGACCTCGATGGGATGCAAAATATATGGCTCACCGCTTTTACGCCGCTGTTGACTATGGGCATCTACTGCCATCTCATAAGCGCGGCGGATATTTTTACTATCCTCTGGCGTGATAGGCGTCTTGATGCTTTTGAGCAATAGGCGATACGCTCTTTGAATCATCAAGCGTTCGGACTCGTCATATTGAATGAGGGTTTCGGTCATATTTACGATAGTTGATAGTTTTTTCTAAAAAGATAACGATTTATACGCTCCAATAGTTCCTTGAAGATTTAAAATATGTTCCTCATACAAATATAATAAAAAAAAAGATAAAAAGAAATAGAGAGTGAAATAAAATACTTTTTCTTTGGGGAGCGAGACCCCCTCAGTATTTTTAATGAAAATGGAGAATTTTGATGGAAAAGGTGTTGAAAAATCTCTATTTGACTATTATATCATCACTGTATGTTTTCAAAAGCGATTCAAAAAAGCCGTTACATTCAAGATAGGAATACCTTCAAATGGATGTAATACTAACAAATCTTCATCTTTAGTAATGATACAATCAGCGTTGGCACTTTTGGCAAGTTCGAGGAATTTATCGTCTTTTGGATCGCGACATGCTTGAATTATATGCGTAACTATAATCGGGAAAGCATTCAATTCAAAATCATGATAAAAAACTAAACGGCGAGATAAAGGAATATACTTATCAAATTTGGCTAAACGAATTTTCTCAGCCAATTCCTTTAAAGTTTCATCTGAATATACAACTATTCCTTCTCGAAGAGTTTTACGAAGAACGGTACTACTTAAAGATGAAGGAGACAGCACTGCACTTATGAGCACATTGGTATCTAAAACATAGATACGGTTCATGATTCAGCCAATATTTCATCAATTATTTCTTCTGTTAGTCCATTGGCTTTAGCTTCTTTGCCGATTTCATTCATCCGTTGAATCATATCTTCAATAGCTTTTTTTCTGAACTTATTAGAAAGAAGTCTTTCAAAAAGTTTTTTTAACTCTTCTTTTTCTTTAGGCTGTGCTTGACGATACGCCAATGCAAGGCTTTCATCTAACTGTAATTTGAGCGTGAGAGTTGTCATAATTTTATTTTTCTTACAAATTTAATCTTTTTTCTTGAATTTGAAACACCCCTCAGTATTTCAACTCTGAAAAAGAATAGAACTAAATATATTTAGTCAAATCATCAATATCATTTTCAAGAGAAGGGTATTTACGAATTAATGCGCGGAAATTGCGCTCAAATTTCTCATGGAGTAATATTCTCATAGTGAAGTTCTTTTTTGAAATCTGCCCAAGTGCGTCCTTGTGCATTACCATTTTCTACTTCTAATAATGCCCGTTTAAGGCTTTCCCAAACAGCGCGTTGCCCAGGCAATAGTCGAGTTTCCAACTCTTCAAGGGTTGTATGAGTAGAAAAGTAATCCATTTTTAGTGCTTGTAAAAAAGCCTCTAAAACTTTCTTTTGCTCATTATTTTGAGGCAATACAGTTATAGCATCCATATATTTTTCTTTAAAATTCTCTACAAATATAGTCTTTTCTTTTAGTTTTTACCACCCCTCAGTATTATTAGCTTAAAATATCCCTGCTCATTTTGTTGCTAATCAATACAAAGTTACCTTTGCCAAAATTTTATAATTAGTTTCCGTAAAAACATAAAAATATACCTGGTTCAATGGTTTTTAAAATGATGAAAATATCACGCCTTTTTATATTGCTTTTCGTTCTTACCTCACTCACAATTAATGGTCTGAATGCTCAAAATACCAGCATCAAACTCGGTGTCAACAATGTAAAATTTTTCGGCAAACCTGAAAAAGATGCTTCGGGCAAGGCTTTGGAAAGTTTTGAATCGGTTTATGCTTTCACTGGGGCATTGGTTACTGAAGTCGCGCTCGAAAATGAAGGCTCGAATGAAGAAGGCGGCGTTCGCTTCGAAATGACTTACTTCCGCAACAAAATTAAATGGCATTACAACGGCGGCTCTTACCAAATCTTCGATACTGAGGGGGGTAAAAAAGTGTATGCCACGGGGCAAAAAAACGTCAATTTGACACTCACGACCAATTATTTCAAACTGCCGATTATGATGTATCAAAAATTTGAATCAGGCTTCGAATTGGCTTTTGGTTTGGATTTAGGGTTGAATATTGGCACACAAGGCAAGGGCGACATGACTTTTCAAGGCAAAACGGAAAGCGGAGAAAATGTACCACTCTATTCTAATGCACTCAATTATAATTATAGTAAAGATAAAGTCACAACTGTTGAACTTTCAGATAAGTCTTTTACAGCCAATGGTGAGACTATTAGATTGCCTAAATCGATGGGCGCATATTACGAAACGCGCGTCAGAAATGATAAACCTTACAATCCTTTCAACCGCTTCAATGTGGGTTTGAATGGCGATGTGGCGTATTGGTTTGGCGATGCCATAGGCTTGAGGTTGAGAGGCAATTACAATTTTTTTGATTTTACTTCCAATAAAAATACTTTTATCAGGCAATCATTGAATGCTGATAAAACGCCCATCGTCCGCAAAAGCTATGAAAATTTATTCAGTTATCAATTGACTTTAGAATTTAAATTATAGAAATTACTCCCTGTAAAATATGAAATCTTCCGCTTACGACGTCCTAAAAATCAAAGACTTTCGCAGTTATTTATTAGCGCGTACTTTCATCACTTTTGGTGTGAATGTGTTGGGCACAGTCGTCGGTTGGCAGATTTATGAATATACCAAAGACACGTTTTCTTTGGGCTTAATAGGCTTGGCGGAGTTCGCTCCGTTCTTGATAGTGACGCTCATAGGCGGCTATATCGCTGACATTTTTGATAGAAAAATAATCATTCAAACCTGTATTTTCCTTTATGCTATTTGCGCTTTCATTTTATTTATGATCAGTACAAGTTATGCGTATATCCTTGATAGTTATGGTGTTATGCCTATTTATTTCATTATTGGCTTAACAGGATTGGTACGTGGTTTCTTGGGTCCCGCTCAAACAGCATTTGCAGCGCAACTCGTTCCGAAAGAATTATTTACCAATGCCGTCACTTGGAGCACCACCAGTTGGCATATTTCGAGCATCGGTGGTCCGGCTATCGGAGGCATTTTATATGGCATCAGCAAGGGCGCATGGTCATCCTATTTGATTGTGACGGTTTTGGCTTTGATAGGATTATTGCTCCTTTTGACTATTAAAAGCCGCCATGAAGTCCGAATAATTGAGCCAAATACTGAGGGGGTACCCAAAGAAAGTTTTTTCCAAAATATAAAAACAGGGACAGACTTTGTTTTTAAAAATCAACTGATACTTGGCTCATTGGCTTTGGATATGTTCGCCGTTTTGTTTGGTGGTGCGGTAGCCATGTTGCCTGCGTTCGCAAAGGATATTCTGCAACTCGGTCCCGAAGGCTTGGGCATTATGCGGGCAGCTCCTGCGGTAGGCGCCTTGGTGATGGCAGTGATTTTATCTTATTATCCGCCAGTTAAAAATTCAGGCAAAATATTGCTCTATTCAGTCGGCGGTTTTGGTGTTTGCACCATCCTCTTTGCTATATCCACCAATTATTGGTTTTCTCTCATTATGCTCGCTGGAACAGGCTTTTTTGACAACGTCAGTATGGTCATCAGAGGCACTGTGATCCAGCTTTTCACCCCCAACGAAATGCGCGGAAGAGTCTCTTCAGTCAACAGTCTTTTCATCGGTTCTTCCAACGAATTGGGTGCTTTTGAGTCTGGTTTGGCAGCCAAATTCATGGGATTAGTGCCTTCAGTGGTGTTTGGTGGCACAATGACCCTAATTGTGGTATTGACAACATGGCTAAAAGCCCCTAAATTGAGGTCTCTAAACCTTCAATAATCCTTTTAATTTAGAAAACACACGCATCTTTTTTTTTATAAAATACAATATTTCAAGCTCCCCATTCTCCCCCTGTTTAATGTTGATTGTTAAAAATTAATAGGTTAGAAATTTTTAATAAAAAGCCAACGTTTTCCCATTCAGTGCAATGCTCTTGAATGGGTTTTTAAGGAAAATCTTTTGTTAAAATATGCAATTAAAATTCATGAAGCGTTGATATTCAACACTTTTACATTTTAAATTTAATATTTTAAATTTTGCGGTTTCCTTAAGTTCTCTCCCCATTTTTTTTTGAAAATATCCCAACTTAATATGATCACATTTCATAAAAAAACGACTGAACAACACCACCGACATGAGGCAAATTTTATTATCCGCCGCTTTCATTTTCCTCGCTATACTGAGGGGGAATACTCAGGTTGAAACAACCAAATCGAATTATGGGAAATTGGACACACTTGTATTCTATGATGTAGAACTTGAAGTGGAAACCTATCATGGGCGCACCACTTATTGGGTCGATAGAAAAGAGGTGAGTAAAAAAACATACGATAAATTCAATTATTATTGGGAAAATGTGGATAGATGCAAGCCTTGTTTCCTCAAAACGCTTGAAAAAGACGGGCGGCTACTCAAAGAAGGCGTACAATATGGCGATTGCAATATCGGTGCCTGGACCGAATATTACCCCAATGGCAAGGTCAAACTGAGGGGTCATTACAAAGAAAATGATACAGGCGATTGGGTCGAAATATGGACAAGAGGTTTATGTTCCGTCAAACACGGCATTTGGGTGCTCTACGATATGGAAGGCAATATCGTCGGTATGGAAAAATATGTGAATGGCAGCACTGAGGAGGAAGAATTAGGAAGCAAATTTTAAAAATAAGCCCACCAAGCTAGGTGTTTTTTTACCACAAATTAACGAATTTTACGAATAAGCCAATCTACGTGT
>JAYTUY010000147.1:0-5525 GCA_043744275.1 Saprospiraceae bacterium | reverse complement strand
TAGAGTCCAGAGGACTCTTACGTTTGTAGAAATATAATTATCGGTCTTTTAAACGAGTCCAGCGGACTCGCACTTTTTAGAACCAATCAACCCTGCCCTTCGGGGTTAGGGGGCGAACGTCAAAAAAAGCACCCACCAACAAATTTTAAAAAGAGAATATTTATAACCTTTCCTACAAAAACCCCATAATCAACCAATTCCCGAACGATTATGACCGAAATCCGAAAAAATACTGAGGGGTGGTCAATCATCGCCCATCTTTGCACCATCAATTTTAATTCTTACAATCTTATAATCTTATAATTTCTAACCATTTACAAAATTTTTTAATTAACGATGCAAAAGCCTACAATCTTTATCATTGATGACTCTCCAATGATGACACAGTTTTTATCTATTTTTTTTGAAAAAAAGTACAATGTTGTTTCTTATCAAAACCCGCTCGATGCCTTAGATGATATTATGCAAGGCTCTTGTCCAGATGTGGTGGTGACGGATTTTGAAATGCCTGAATTGAGTGGTTTAGATTTTATAAAAACCATGCGCCAAGGCTCTTTCAACATTCCGACAATCGTAGTGAGTGGTTTACGGGAAAGCAAATGCCGTTTGAGTTGCCTTGAAGCAGGTGCTGCGGATTTTATAGCAAAGCCTTTTCATCCGACTGAATTAGATTTCAGAATTCAGAAACAATTGGAAAAAGTAGAAACACCAATTGTTACTTTAAAACCTTCTTTTATTGGCAAAATGATGCGAGCTGCGGCTGCATTCTAAAACATTCAAAACACTTTATAAAACTGGAATCATCCTCATGAATAAAAAAATCTACAATCATCTAAAACGGGCATTCGATATTTCAGCCGCTTTAACAGCTTTGATTTTATTAAGTCCTATATTAATAATCGTTGCTCTTATCATTAAAATAGAAAGTAAGGGACCTGTTTTTTACAAATCCAAACGAGTGGGGCAGCATTATAAGGTTTTTGATTTTTACAAATTCCGTTCTATGCGCACTGATGCCGATAAATTATTGGCTCAAATGCAACATCTGAATCAGTACGACAATCAAGAAAGCCTTGAAGAGACAGTCAATATTCCAATCAATGACAACAAAGGGGAAATGTTGTTCAGCGATGAAGGCTGGGTGAGTGAAGAGACCTGGTTGACAAAACAAGAGAAAGCACAGCCTTTTTTGAAAATTACAAATGACCCACGCATTACACGCATTGGAAAATTTATCAGAAGCAGCAGTATTGACGAATTGCCACAACTCTTAAATGTATTAAAAGGCGACATGTCGCTGGTGGGCAACCGCCCGCTACCCGTATATGAAGCAGAACATTTGACGACGGATGAAGCCATTTTTCGTTATGCTGCACCAGCAGGAATTACGGGTTTGTGGCAAGTGACTGAGCGGGGCAAATCGGGCGTGAGTGCCGATAGCCGCAAGCGATTGGATGTTGAATATGCACAATCGTATTCTTTCAAACTTGATTTATGGATTTTATTTAAAACACCCGTTGCTGCTTTGCAACAGGAAAATGTATAACACCTACGAATACAATCAATTTCAAGATTAATCTCGACAAATAAACAGCATTAAAACTATTTAAACAATTTTTTAAAATCAATTTCATAACAAAACTCACCACATTTAAACATGAAGAAGTTATTCTTTTTTATTTCTCTCGCAGTTTTTGGAGCTTGTAAGCCATTTGATGCTCCTGAAAACAATGCTTCAGTCATTGATGTTTCAGAAAAATCAATGGATCAATTGACTATCCCTTCCAATTTTACTTTTAAAACCAGCCAAGATATTAACGTTGATATCACTGCCAGCGACAACTCAGGTAAGAGGCTCAACAACGTACCTTTCAAGCTATATGCTATTGAAAAAGACGGTCAAGACAGTGTTTTATTGATGACAGCTCAGACAAATACTGAGGGGGTCTTCCAAACGAAACTCGATGTCACTGCTAATATTGATAGGTTAATCGTCATGACTGATTATATTGGTTTGCCTCAATATCAAACTGTGAGCGTCAAGACTGATAATGTCTCTATCAATATCGGTGGCGAAAATACCAAACGCAGTGGTTTGATAGCCGATGATAAAAAAGGCGGTTCAGGCGGCGGCGGAAATGGCGTCAATTCGGGCTTCGACTATATGGGTAGCTACAATTCTCAAGGGCTTCCGCTGTATTTATTGCCTAAAGGTGATGTCGTGAGCCAAGATATTTTGAACATGGTCAACGCTTCTTTACCTGAGAATCAGCCTGTACCAACATTCCATCCTGGTTATATTGCGCCGAGTGCACAAACCAATGTTGTATTGAAAGATTCAGCTTCGGTGTGGGTGACATTCGTTCATGAAGGCGCGGGCTATAGAAACTCATTGGGCTATTATTCATATCCGACTAATAACCCACCTACTACAGCAGCTGATGTTGCCAGCCTTAAAATAGTATTCCCGAATGTTTCTTTTTATAATAGTGGTGGCGGTTTACGCACGGGCGACAAAGTGCTTTTGGGCAGCTTCCCAGCAGGCACTACTATCGGTTGGTTTTTTGTTCCGAATGGTTGGACAACACCTCAGAATATAGTATCAGAAAGGTCTTCGTTTTTGCCAGTTCGTTATTCTAATAAAAATTTCAACACATTTACAACCAGTACTTTCAGAACTCACAATGCCTTATTACTTGACCCTGCTCGCGAACTCGTTTTATTGGGTTTTGAAGACTTGAATCGTCCGAATGGTGATAATGACTTTAACGATGCTGTTTTTTATGTAACAGCTAATCCATTTACAGCTATCCAAACAACAAATATGGTTCGTACTTCAAATTATGCAGTTGATACGGACAATGATGGTATTCCTGATTCACAAGATGCTGCACCCAATGATCCAGCTTATGCATTTGTCTGCTACGGTCCTTCAGCCAATCAAAATGGTACTTTGGCATTTGAAGATGCCTTCCCTGCAAAAGGTGATTATGATATGAACGATATGGTTATTGATTATAATTTTGAAATCCGTTTGAATGCTGCTCATAAAGTGACTCAGTTAAGATCAACTTTTGTTCTAAAAGCTATGGGCGCGAGTTATCGCAATGGATTTGGCTTTGAACTACCTGTTGCTGCGAGCAAAGTAGCCTCTGTTACAGGCATGAAATTGAAGGAAAACATCATCACTCTTTCTGGAAATGGTACAGAATCTGGTCAAAACAGGGCTGTTATCATAGCATTTGACAATGGTTATAATTTAATGAGTACGCCAGGCGGTGGCTTTGTGAATACTGAAAGAGATAAATCATTGGTCAATTATGAAACTGTTAAAGTTGCTATCAATTTTTCAGAGCCGATTGATAAATCTGTTTTAGGCAATGCGCCTTACAATCCATTTATTTTTGTCAATCGTGAAAGAGGGCGTGAGGTTCACCTTTCTGGCAAAACACCGACTTCTTTAGCCAATACAGCTTATTTTCAAACGAAAGATGATAACACAGGCAACGGTAGATATTATCAAACCAAAAACTTATTGCCTTGGGCTATTAATATTACACAGCCTTTGAATTATCCTGTAGAGAAAATGCCGATTAATAAAGCGTTTTTGAAGTTCAATCAATGGGCTGAAAGCAATGGTGGACAATATATAGATTGGTATCAAAACAAATCCAACTATCGCGCCCCTGAGAAAATTTATTAATGAGTTGGTGATTAATTATTAGTTAATTGGTTATTAGTTATTGGTTAGTCCAATAATTAGTAATGCGAATAATGGGTTGAAAATACCGTTAGGCATATAATATCGGTAGAAAGTGGTGAAAAATCTGTTAAAAGTCCCAGAGGGACGATATATTTAATGATGAATATATCGTGGCTACGCCACTTTAATATGCTTTTGATTTATTTACTACCGATATACCATGCCTAACGGCATTTTTAACCCATTATCGCATTACTAATCAATTTCTAATAATAAGCACCCCCTCAGTATATGGAGGTTTTGAGGTTAAAAATAAAAATTAAAAAGCAATTGAACCATCATATTACAGCTCTTTCTTCCAATTGTTTTTCAAATAAAGGTGCCATCATTATCAAGGGAATGCCGATACTTATTAAAATGCCCGTAGGCGTTTGACTCGTTATTTGATTGCCATAATTAGCAGCTAAAACGCCAGCTGTACCGCAATATAAAGCAGCTATTTTAATTTTTAAATTCATGTTTTTTAAGTGCCAAATAATATAACCGCCTTGTCCTAAAAAATAACCAAACATAAATAAATGAAGACAAATGCCCACGATACCCGTTTCAGCCCATATGCGGACATAGTGGCTATCGGTAGCAATTTGAGCAGGCACTTTATTCGGTCCAAATTTACTCCCCCAAAAACCGGCAGTGCCGACGCCGCCACCGATGGGTCTTGATTGAAGATAATTGGCGAATTTTTTTTGATTATCCAGCCGAACCATCAGGGAAGCATCATCTGAATTTAAGGAAGTTCTCATACGGCGTATTTGCTCGACATTTTGTAAGATGGTTGTAAATTTTAAAAAAGAATAAGCACCGAAAAAAAGGATGCCACCAAGCACCATTATTTTAATATTTTTACTCAAAAAAATATACATAATAGCGCCCGCACCAATGACAGCAATAGCACCACGAGTGCCTGAAATGCCAAACCCAACGAGTGATAAAACACCTGCAATACCATAAAATATGCGCTCTTTTTTCTTCAAAGCAGGTGACATTGCTAACAGACCACCCATAGTGGCAAACATGGCTTGCGATGCGCCGAATTGACCTGCATCACTATAAAATGAGAAGACTCTTAATACGCCAAAAAGAACATGCTGGGCAGCATATCCTCCCACATACAACCATCGAAATTCTGCGGCATCAACGCCAAAAATATTCTGCCTTAATCCCCAAACCGATGCAATAATGGACAGCCAAAAGGTGATTTTCAGAAAAAAATCTAAGTACTTCACATCGCGCCACCACATGAAAATTAATCCAAAAAGGAGTATTTGATAGAAACCCACCGTTCGCATGGCATAAAACCATGCCTCAGGACCATTTCCTTCTGGATTGATAATTTCCACGACGATTAATGCAAACCAAACGGTAGTCATAATCATCGCGCCATGTCGCAAGGGCGACCAGTTTGTAAACCTAAATTTTTGAAACAATAAGGCGAGCCAAGCAACGAGTAGGGAAATATCAACCAATAAACCCCACGGAACGCCCTCTACATATCGAGCCATGCCATTGGAAATAAACCCCAAAACGATGGATAAAACAATCCCCACTTGAGGTGTGCTAAACATCCAGCCCACAATCAATATGCCGATGGGCAATGCCATCATGCCGATGCCAGCGACCATACCATATTTACTAATGGCAGTACCCAATAGCACACCACTGATGACAACAAATATGGCTGTCCGAATAAAATAGAGGAATTTTTCCAAATGGGTTTTTATTATGTTTTCTAAAAATTACTTTGATATAAAACCAACAGAAG
>JAYTUY010000146.1:0-20998 GCA_043744275.1 Saprospiraceae bacterium | reverse complement strand
CCGATTTTTTGTTTTTTACAACAAAAAATCGGGTTACTAAACCCTCGATTAAACCCTCGATTAAATTGAATGAGCCGATTGAGTAAATTTGTTTTTTTTCTTTAGATTTGTTTTTAATTTAAAATTTATTTTCAAAAAAGACATACCCAACACACCATTTTATACGTAAAAAACATCCTAACGTAAAAGGAAATTCCTTGAACCATCGGCTAAACCCAACTTTCATTTGACGGAACTCGATATCATAGAACTTTGTAGGCAGCAAGACCCGAAAGCGCAAAAATTGCTGTACGACCGATACGCACCGAAGATGTTCGGCGTGTGTCGGCGCTATGTTTTGAGCCGAGAGGATGCCGAAGATGTGTTGGTGGAAGGGATGTTCAAAGTTTTTGATAACATACACACGTATCAAGGCGCAGGAAGTTTTGAAGGGTGGATTCGCCGAATTGTGGTCAATGAAGCACTGATGTTTTTACGTAAAAAACGATTGCTCACGGTGGACACTGATGCTGCCGACCTCAACACCATCGAACTCAGCCACCCCCTCAGTATCGAGCATGAATTGGCAGCCCAAGACATTCTCAAACTGCTTGAAAAATTGCCCACTGGCTACAGAACTATTTTTAATTTATATGTGATTGAAGGTTATAAGCATATCGAAATTGCCGATATGCTCGGCATTAGCATCAACACTTCAAAATCTCAATTGATTTTAGCCAAAGAAAAATTGAGAAAAATGATGAGCTTTAAAAGTTATGGAAAATGAGAAAGACATATTTGACCTCTTGCGAGAAGAAAGCGAAAATCTGAGCGAGACACCACCCACCGAAGCATGGCAACGGCTCGAAAAACGCTTGTCCAAAACGCGGAAAGTGAAGCGGAAACGCCGCCCAATGCAATTGCAATTGGTGGCTATTTCTATTGCTGTGATTTTGATTCTATTGGTCGGCGTCGTGAGTTGGTATGTGACGAAGCAACATGAGGATATACTGAGGGGGCGGCGCGAATTCGCAGGATTGCGGTTTTTGAGTGGGCAATGGGTATCTTCCGATAAAAAAACGCTGGATGTGATGGCTTGGGATTTGAAAGATTCGCTTTGGTTGATGGGTGAGAAATCGCTATATTTTGGCAATAATTTGATTTCAAAAACGCCCATTACGATTAAAAATGTGGGGAAAGACAATATTTTAATTTATAACAATAAAAATTACTTGTTGAAAGATATTAAAAATAATACATTTATTTTTAATTCAAAAAATGGAGGAGAAATCCGATTGCGCAAAGCGAGCGATGACCGATTGACTTTATCATTTGGAGAAGGGATGATTTTTGTTTTTAAAAAGAATAATTGATGATAACTGTCAAACTCAAATCGAACAACGACGAGGTGTATATCCTCCAAAAATTGTTGCGGAAAGTAGGCTACACCGTCCTGCCTGATGGTGATTTCGGAACTAAAACCGATAAAGCTGTCCGCGATTTTCAATTTTCTCATAGCCTTATAGCGGATGGCATTGTGGGCACTCGCACGTGGGATTTACTTTTTGTCAAGGCATTTAAAGCAGGCGAGGAGATTCTTGGAACGGATATTTATCAAAATGATGTGACCACGACCGATAGTTTTTGGCAGGAATTGCAAGCAAAACACCATTTTTGCTTTGTCAAATCGACGGAAGGAACGTCTTATAACGACCCTAAATTTTTAGACCATATGAAACGCCTCAAAGAGAATAAAATACTGAGGGGGGGCTACCATTTTTTCAGAATGATGAATGAAGACGTAGAAGGGCAAGTACAAAATTTCTTGGATTCGGGCGAAGATTATCGTGAAAAAGGAGTTTTACCGCCCGTTTTGGACGTAGAACCGACCAATGATGAATGGAAACGCATCGCTTTTTTATCAGAAAATAGATTGGCGATTGTCAAACGGATGCAAAAATGGCTCACTCTCGTGGAAGCCAAAACAGGTAAACGCCCAATTATTTACACCTCCAAACAGATTTGGGATAATATTTTGAAAGCCCCAACAGGTTTCAGTCAATATCCTCTTTGGGTAGCCAATTATACTGAGGGGTCGAAGCCGACTATCCCTTCTGGCTGGGCAAATTATGCCATTTGGCAATTCACTGACAATGGCACGATTGGCGGTCACGATGGTTTTGATGTCAATCGGTTGAATATACCTTATAAGGAGTTGTTGAAAATGGCGGGGTATTGATTGAGTGAAAAGGGAAAAGTGAATAGTGAAAAATAAAATACAACTCTGGCTCAGTAAAAAATCTCGAACAAGAATGGGTTATTGTTCAACAACAATGAGTTATTGTTCAACAACAATGAAGCATTGTTCTACAACATAGAAATATTGGTCAACAACATAGAACTAATGTTGTGTGAGTTTGAATCTATGTTATATGAGTTGAACCAATATCCTGTGAGTTTGAACCTATGTTGTATGATTTTGAACTTATGTTCTACGAGTTTGAATCTATGTTCTCTGCCATAATCTTTTTCTTGTAGATCATTTTTGTAGAGAAAGAGAGTGGAAATGCTGAGGGAGTGCACTTCCATTTGATTGTTTGAATATATAACTTAATCTGTTATATTTGTATACCAAGTGAATAACACATTCGGTGCAAGCAAAAAAAGCTCCGTTCTTTAATTAAACAAAAGGAAGTAAATTGACACTAAATTAACCGAATTAATATATTTTAGGTGAGAAATAAAAAAAAACTTTTTAAAAAATTCACAGCAAAAACATTAAAACATTGAAAGTAATTTTCATTTTTAAGTATGAAATATAAATTCCTTAGAGCTAAAAAAATTTTTATAAGTTATAGACGAGAAGATACAGATGCTTCTTGCGGTAGGCTTTATGATTATCTAAAACAAAGTATTGATAAAGAAGCCTTATTTAAAGATGTAATAGATATTAAAACGGGTTCAAATATTGAGGAAGAAATTAACTATTACTTAAATAAGAGTGACATATTTTTTATTATTATTGGTAGAAATTTTACAAAATTGAAAAGCAATAATGGAAAAAAAAGAATTTTTGAAGATGAAGATTGGGTAAGATTAGAAATATCTACTGCCATAAGTTTAAAAAAAAAAATATTCCCTATTTTGGTTGACAACGCTAAAATGCCTAAGAAATCTGAATTACCTAAAGACTTGCAAGAATTAACAAATATTAATTCAATAGGTTTACGTCATGATTATTGGGAAAATGATATATCTATTATGCTAAATAGCATTGAAAATAAAATTAAACCAAGTATTAATGAGATTGAACGGCAAAAACTAAAAAACAGAAAATTTGAATGCAAAATTATATTGGTATCAATATTTTCTATTTCTAGCTTAATGTTCGGATACGAGTATTTTTATGATTTTAAAATAAATCTATATTTTGCTACATTTATTATGTCTTTTATCATCGGAGTAATCATTATGATATATAGGTATAAAAACGAAATTAATTAAACAACTTGTTTTGCATTTAAATTATAAAAAATGAAATTTAAAAACTGGTTAAAAAAATGGAATTTTTCATCTCTTAAAATTAATGCAGAATTTTTAGAGGTTGAATTAACATTTGATGATAGTGATAAAAAAGCTGCATGGGAAATGTATGTTGAGTTACTTACTCGAATTACAACCCAATCATTAAATATTGAAGACGGAGACGAAGATACAGCCCTTAAAAGTATTCATAATTTATTTCCATTGACAAGGGAAATCTTAAAAAAATATGGGGTTGGAAGTATAGCTTTTGCAAAAGTAGCTATTGTAATTCTAAATCAAGTAATTAGACCATTCACTGCAAAATGGCATAAATTGAGTATTCAAGGTGCTTTCAAAGAAGCGAATTGTTGTATTGAATTTAGGCAAGAACTAGAAGAATTAAGAGAAAAATTAGTTACTTATGCGAGGTTACTAAGTGATATTGCTGGAGTTGAAGACTTAACTAATTTAGAAAATTAATTATTTTCTTTACTAACTCCGATTTTAATTTCTTTGAAACAGCTATATTATTGAAATATATTAACATATAAAAAATGAATAAGATAGACAATATCCAAGGCGAGGTAAAGTTATGGATGAACGAAAAGGGCTTTGGTTTTGTAAAAACCAAAAGTTATGGGGATGTATTTATCAGCAAAAACAATTTAATTAACAAACAATATATCGCAAAAGGGACTAATGTTTTGATGTCTATTATTCCATCTGTAGTAAAAAAAGGAGAATATCAAGCTACTCGAATTGAGATTATTGAAGTTTCTAATAATTTATTTGCAATCGTAGATTGGTATAATGGTAAATTTGGAGTAGCTATAAATGGTAATGACGAATACTTTATTCATAGAAGCGATACAGTAGAAAAACTAAATGAAAGAGATTTTATCTTATTTTCTCCGACAGTCATTAATGGAAAAAAGTCTGCAATTCATGTTATTAGAATTGACAATAAGACCAAAATTGATTTAATATTAAATAGGATATTAACAGCTTTTAGAGATTCTACATGGAAAATGCGAATAAGATTAGTTAAAGGTATGGCATTAGAAGTACAATTGAATATATTTAGCTCTTACATCAAAAAAAACGGTATAACAAATGAAGATGCCATGAATTACTTCAAACTTGGATTATCTAATTCTATTGAATTACCGCCTTTTGACATTGAATATTTAATCAATAATTTGGATATTATTCAAGATGAAGAAATAATAAAGTCTTTTACTGAAGATGTGTATAAAATGTTTTTAGAAAAATACCTTGTATTAATTCATAATACCCTTGAAATAAGCCCGCAAAACGATATTAGATTTTTTAAGACACTTTCTTTAATTAATGATGAAGATACTTTTTTAAGATATAAAACAACGATAACCGAATATTTCAGAAAAACATCTTTCATTTCGTCTAATTCATACTCCCAACATAGTATTTTTGATAAAAAAAGGATAATTGATATTGTTCCAAATATTTTAAAAGAATATCTTATTAATGATTATATCCAAAATGGAGTTTTAGACACGGATTTACTACCGTTATTAAAAGCATGGGGCTGGAAAGTCGCTTATTTTCCTTTTTTTGATAGAATCCAAAAACTTTTCAATCATGTTGATTGGGATTATGCTTACGAAGGTAATAGTACAAAAAAAGAAATCTTAGCTATTCTCCCACTTGAAATACAGATAAAATTGATAAAAGAATATATTGCCTCTAATGAAGTTATGGATAAAAATGTTTATTCAATCGTAAAAGATTGGTACGGAAAGACAAATACAAAAGATGAGGTCATTGATAGCTATATAAATGAATATCAAGAGTTTACAAATTGGTATTCTGGTAGAGATTATGACAACTTGGAGATATTAGATGCTCGTTTAGATTCATTTAGAGTATGGATAAATAGATGCTCATCGAGTTTTTTTAGTGACTACTTTAGAGAAAATACTATAAGAAGAAATTTTGTAAATACTTACAATAGGTTTAGAATGTTAGAAACCGCACTGTATCGTAACACCTTTTATCACGACCAAGAAATTAAATTGTATGTTTTAGGTGTATTTTCAGAGGCTAATTTAGCTAAAATTTATGAATCAAAAAAAGAAACACTTAAACTCAATAAATTCTCTTATGTATCATCGCAATTATCAAAAACAATAACAAAGTTAACAAATTTTGAGTTTGCAGAAATGCTAAACAATTATACTCGTCTTTTTCGACAAAAAGATATTTCTTTTGATAACATTGAATTTGTTGATAATCTTAGGTTATGGATATTTAACTTGAGTGATAATTTTGATTTTAACCATTTTTGTTATTATTTTTTTATGCTCAATAGGTTAGAACAGTGGATGTTTTCTAAAAAAGCAAATGCTCTTATGGGTGAAGAGATAAAGCAATCAATGCTTCGTCAAAGAATTCCTTGGCAATTTTCTCACAAAAAAGATGAAAATATTTGGATATACGAAGCTACGTGGAAAAGTATTTGGTTTGAGAATAAAAAAGTAAAAATATTAACTAATGAAGAAAATAGTTTTTCAGACCCTTTTATTTGGGAGTTCTCTGAGTATAAGTTCAATTTTTTATACGACTATATTGTAGGAAGAAGGCTTGAACCATTAGTCATTGAGTTTGATATAATTGAAGGAAAAATTGTTTTAATAGAAAACTTAGATGCCTTGTCTGAAATATTATTCAAAGCGGAAATTCAACGTTTAGTTGAAAAAGGAGATAAAGAAAATCTTGATAAATTACTCTCAGGAGAATTGATGAAAATTCCAATTCCAATTAATAGTGTTCTTAGAAATGAATGTCTAATCTATCTAAACAGATTACAACTTAATGGTTTAGAACCTACAAGGTTACTTGAACGTACAATTAACGTAAATAATAGAGGATTGTCATTTGAGCAATCATTTCTTTATACAATCCCATTAGAAAATGATGATTTTGCAATTATATGGGAAAGTCTAGAAATAGATAAATCAAAAGCAACTCATATTTTTAAATGCAAAATTCAAGATTATAAAGATATATTTTCAGATATTCAAAGTTTCTTGTCCTCTTACACAGGTGTCCGTAGCATTTTGAATAGTAAAAATGAATTGTTAGAACGCAAGGCTAACTTAGGATATTATCGAAAAATTGACCATGATAATTTTACATTTGAAAAATGGAAAGATAAACTTCATTCAGTTTTACCAAGTTTATCTATTGTAAACGAAACACTTATAAATTAAAAATATAAAAATACTGAGGGGGCGAGTAGCAATTTTGACAAAAGTAAGCGTTCATTTTGACAATAAAAAAAAGCCAACACCGAACAAATAAGCCTGTATCTGACGAGAAGTCAACTACAGACTTATGTTGAAAGAAGCCGACGTCCAACCGAAGCGAAAAACCCTGCCTTATCATAGATAAAAGAAAGAAAACTACTCTACTTCATGAAAAGTTACAAATTCACACGCAAAGGTACACTGTATTAGGTTTCATTGTCCTTTTCAAAATTGATGACATCTCCTTAGACCCCCTCAGTATTTTGAATAAAAAAAGCGGCTTCGGGTGGGAAGTCGCTTTTTTTATGTGCTTAAATATATTTATTCAATTTGCAATCTAATAGAGGTTTTGGAAATACCCAATACGCCTGTACATTAGTATTTATTAGCCCCAAGTGATTCATTATCAAATTTAAAAACACTGTTATTTTTTACCTTAAATTCTTCTGGAACATACACTCGAACAAATACTTTTTCTTTGATGATTTTATTCTGTGAATTTTTTAAGATTGGGCGGATTGTCGCAAAATTTATTGTTTTTACGATGCTGTTACTGTCTTCAACAATATTATAACGCCCTTCTTTGATAAAGATATTGAGGACTTCTGCATTGCTCGTTTCCATCGCCAAGTATGTTTCAAACATCATTTTTCCTTCATTTCTCCAATATACAATCTCGCAGGAATCGGGAAAATTGAAGTTAATTTGTTTTGTCACATCACTAATATCCATTGTTTGGTAAAATGATTTTTCGACTTGTGCCGTCGATACATTTGATAAAAAACTTAAAAGAATAAGAATTGAAAATGAATAGGTTTTCATTAAATTAAAATTTTGTTTGATTAAGAATATCTCTATATATCAAACTCTAATAATTTAAAAAAAATGCCCTTATGTTTGATTTTAACAAATCATTAATGTTTTTGCATAAAAAAGCGGACTTGCAAGCGTAAAGATTATTTACCTCGTTTCAATCTTCTTAAAGATAATTTTTTCCAAATATTATGAGCCAAATTTATTTCTTCATCGCTTAATCCATAATGTTCTTTTAAAATTATTTGATTAGTTATTTTTAAAATATCTTCTATATTTGTTTTGTTGCGAATCAAAGTATCTATTTGAGATAACAAAAGGGCATTGTCTTTATGATAGGGCAATAAAATTTTTTCAGTTTCATTGGGCATTAATTCTAAAACACCGCCTCCATGACTTCTTCCACAAACTTCGGCGAAAGCTAAAGAAAGGGAATTGTAATAACTGGCTGTAAAAGCATTAATGTCAGTTGTAGGTTTTGTAAAAACACGGTGCATCGTATCGGTTGTATATGCCTTAGCTTCATTAATTATTAAGCGCGGATATAAATTATTTCGTCTAATAAAAAGGGCATCAGAGATTTTTAAAGAAGGCACTACAAACCAATCTTCTCGAATACTTGTCTTATATCCTCTATGTATATCATTAATTTCACCATTGGCGATATAGCGAACTGCTCCATTTTTTTGGTTAAGCTTTTGTTTTTCAGGAAAAACAAGAAGATGAGCTTTAGCTTTGGAATGTTTATTCTTTATCCAATCTTCTTCTGTTAATACAACGCTATTTACTTGCACACTTCGCCCAACCATTGGTTTAGCATAATGATGCAAATCGTATTCTTCAACAGTAGATAAAGGGACAGTAAAAAAATCATTTGCACCCGTTGTAATACCAACTTCTATTTTTGCATATTTTCCAATAGTTGGAATATTTTTATGCTTTGCAATATTTTCTAAAAAATCTATTTCATTTTGCTCTAAAAAATAAAAAGTCCATTTATTAGATTTAAAATCAATTCGTTTTTTAGGGCTTTTTAATCGCGCCACATCAAGAGATTCTAATTCACTGGCATCTTTCAATTCAATATGTTCAATATTATGTGTTCCACTACCATTTTTCTCACAGAGCAGTAAAACAACTTCTTGCTGAATATTTTGAAAAACAAGCTTTTCAAAAGAAATGATATTGATTTTATTATAAAAATGGGCAATGAATTGTCTTAATTGCTGTGCGTAAGATACTTGTAACACTTCGGCAGGTAAAACAAATCCTATTTTACCACCCTCCTCTTTTAGCAATAGCGAAGCACCTACAACAAAAGATACCCAAGCATTTGTTAATTTTGAGTAAGTTAATCCTGCTTTTATAAAAATATCTTCAGCTGCTACTTGTTGTTGTCTATCAAAAAATTGATAACGGATATATGGGGGGTTACCAATGACCAAATCAAACTTTTTAGAAGTATTATTGCAGAAAGTATGAAAATCGTCATTGATAATGGTTGTGTTTTCTAAGTCTATTTTTTTTGCTTTTTGAGCTTCAAGTTCATCTAATTCAATGGCAGTAAGAGAGTTATATTGTTTATTTGATTTTTTTAATTCTTCTAAAAATACACCATCTCCACAGCTTGGCTCCAAAATATCCAAATCACTGCTGCCATTCATACCCCATCGGAGCATAAAATTTGCAATTGAGTTAGGTGTATAAAAACCTCCTCTTAATTTTTCGGCTGTTGCTTCGCTAATGAGCTTCATTGCTAAGAGTGTTGATAATTGTTTTTAAAAGATATTGTTTATGTTATTTTTAGTGCAAAACTTAAAACAAGTTGTAAAGATAATTTTTTTGTTTTAAAATCAGTAAATTTGTTTTAAAAGAAAGTACTTATCATGCGATAAGCATTAAGCTATTTCGAAGATAAATTTATTTAAATCTGACTCCTCGGCATATAATTTACAAATTTTACCAATCAATTCAGGTTTAGCAATGACTGTTTTGGCTTTTCCCCAACTAATTTGAGTCATAGAGTTTTTTTTGTAGATAAGCGGCTGAATCCGTTTTTGTATTATGCGATAAGGTCAGCTCAAATTCACCACATTCTTCACCATTAATGATAAATCTGAAAAAAGCAGTTGCTCTTTCCATATGCGTAGATTTAGGTCTTAAATCATGAGTCCAAGCTAAATCAGCAAAAACAACTTCTCTGAAATAATGCCTATGGTCAATGTCTTGCAATGCCCCTTTTTTAAAAAGCATTGAACCCGTAGGGTTTGTATTTTCGCCTTTAGGTACATTTAAATCTCTTTCCTCTAATGGCTTGCTAATCCAAAGCAATTCCAAATTATCAATTGTTCCAATTATACTTTCAGGTTCATTTGCAATAGCTTCTGGAATACCTGATTCCTTTTGACGTTTAATTCTAATGCTGTTTTTCCGTCTAAATTCACTTGGTATTTTAGCAATTGAGCGTTTAGGAAAAAATTGATAAATGGGATTTTCAACTTCTGTCTTTATATTTTTCTCTAATTTATCTTGCTGTTCTTGGCGTTGTGCTTCAGTTTGAATAACGTCTTGTTCTAACAGTAAATTAATTAGTTCTTGTGTCAATCTTTGCAAATTAGGGTCTGAATAATCAAATAACTGATTAAAATAGGCTTTGACTTGTTCAATAATATTTCTCTCTAAATCATTTGAATTATCAACACTCACAAGTACGGATGCTTCCACATTACTAAAAAGCCCGTAAGTTGTAAGATTTGAAGAACCGACAATGAGTTCAGATTTCTCTTCGCCTTCAAAAAGATAAATTTTAGGATGGAAAATAGTACTTGACGGCTGATAAAAGACAAAAGCATCGATTTTCAATGCCAAAAGTGCTTCTAATGCTTCTTTGGAAGTTGCTTTTTGGTCAACTCCTACAATAATGACAATGTGTTGAAGATGATTTTTGGCTTCAATAATAAATTCACCAAGCCCATTAATACCAGATTGGCTCGCAAAAGCTGATATACCAATGAAACTATGAAAATTCGTATCTAATAGGAATTTCATAAGCTGTTTACCAACTGAATACTTTGATTCTAATTCGTAGCCTTGACCTAATAATTGAAGATTCATTGAAATCAAACATTTAATATTGCACGACGTGTAAGTATAAAGAGTTTATGACTTGCTACACATTTTTTACTGAGGGGTATTGAAAAAACCTACCACCGAATCAAAGCTGAACCCCAAGTAAATCCACTCCCAAATGCTGCCAAACAGACCAAATCGCCTTCTTGAATTTTGCCTGCTTCCCACGCTTCGCAGAGGGCAATTGGGACGGAGGCGGCTGTGGTATTGCCATATTTTTGGATATTGTTCCAGACTTGTTCGTCTTTGAGTTTTAGGATTCTTTGTACGAATTGGCTGATGCGGAGATTGGCTTGGTGTGGCACGAGCATCGTAATATCCGCAGGCGTCAAGCCCTGTTCTTTCAAAGCCTCCATAATCACTTCAGGGAATTTTACAACTGCTGTTTTGAAAACGAGTTGACCTTCCATGTTCGGGAATAATTGGGCATTATCCACCATGTGTTGGGTCAAAAACATACCACCGTAAGTGTCCTCTGAGGGATAACCGAAATCAACATCTTCACCTGCTTTCGCAAAATGATAACCGCCGTGCGACCCTGGATTGATATAAGCAAGTTTTTCAGCATCTGTACCATTTGAATGCAATTTAGTGGTCAAAATGCCTTGATTTTCCTTTTCAGTGGGCTGAATGAGGACAGCACCAGCACCATCTCCAAAAATAACAGTGACATTTCGTCCGCGTGTAGAAAAATCCAAACCCATTGAGTGCATTTCTGCACCCACCACCAACACGTTTTTATACATGCCTGTTTTCACAAATTGGTCGGCAATGGATAGGGCATAAACGAAGCCTGAGCATTGATTCCGAATATCCAAAGCACCCATTTCTTTATGCGCAATGCCCAACTCTCGCTGCAAAAGCACGCCACAACCTGGGAAATAATAATCAGGACTCAGCGTTGCAAATATGATAAAATCGACGTCTTCTTTAGCAATTCCTGCGCGTTCGATGGCAATTTCGGCTGCTCGTGCGCCCATTGTTGTGGTCGTTTCTTCGTGCTTTTTACCGTATCGGCGTTCTTTGATGCCTGTGCGTTCTTGCACCCACTCGTCGGTGGTTTCCATGATTTTTGAAAGGTCATCATTGGTCACTACTCTTTCAGGAAGATATTTGCCGATGCCGGCGATTTTGGAACGAATCATAATTTATATGGATTTGATAGTCAATTTAAATTAAAAAAGAGGCGAAAATTAAGCATAATAATTATAAATGAAGGATTCTTTTTTTAAATTTGTTCGCAGCCTCTTATTAAATTTAAACATACATTTTTTAATAAACTCAAATGGAAGAATTTGTCTGTAAAATAAACGACCTACTCGCACAAGGTGAGCTGGATAGTGCTCTTCAACAAATGCAAAATTTGCTCTCAATTGCAACGTCAGATTTGAAAAATGATGCCGTGATACTGAGGGGTCGTTTGAGTAAATTGAAATCTGATGTGAGAAAAGGTATTATCAATCACAGCGATGAAACAATGGAATTTAGCAAAATTTCTAACGGAACATTGGGTTTATTGGATGATATTCAATGCAATGCGACTGAATTTAATAGTTTTTTGAATGATATAAATGAGTCGGTAATGCGGGTGGATAAATCGGCGATGCCTACGCTTGAAGAATCCGAATTGAGAAAAAATTTCCACATTACCGACGCTCAAAAAACGACTATTTTACAACGCATGGCAAATGTGAAAGAGCGAAATTTGACCTTGCGGGCGTTGTGGATTGATGATAATCCGCCTTGTGTTTTGAGCGAACAACGCTTGCTCAATGCGCTAAATGTGCAAATTGACTCGGCTTTTAGTTCTGAAAATGCGGAATTAATGATTAAAAATGCCCATTATGATTTGATTGTTTCTGATTTGAATAGAAACGGCAATGTGCATGAAGGTTCTGAATTTCTCAATGAATTGGTGGAGCAAAATATCCGAATTCCGACCATTTTTTACATCACCAAACTGAGTGAAGATAAAGGTGTGCCGCCCTATGCTTTTGGTATTACGAATCGTCCGACAGAACTTTTGCATTTGGTGATGGATATTATTGAGAGGAAATGAATTTAATTAGGAATTAGGAATTAGGAATTAGGAATTAGGAATTATATTGAATTAAAAAACGGAAAACCTGAATGGCAGATAATATTTTAGATAACATACATGATGAAAATCAAATGGCTCGAGCTGAGCGTCCCCCCCTCAGTATAATTTGGATTTATGCGATGGGGCAGCTCGGTTGGTCGCTGGCGAGTTATGGCGTAGGCACTTTATTGTCTTATTTTTATTTACCTCCTGAGAATATAAGCTCCAAAGGTCTGTTTCCAAATTTCATTCCTCATGCCACACTTTTAGGCTTGACATTGCTGGGCATTATCAGTTTTTTCGGGCGTTTTTTTGATGCTTTGATTGACCCATTGATTGCTAATTTATCGGATAAAACGGTCAATCGGTTTGGGAAACGCCGACTGTTTATGGGCTTGGCGGCTATGCCTTTGGCGTTGACTTCCTACTTGATTTTTCGCCCAATTACTGAAGGGGTGTCTTCGATGAATACGATTTGGTTGGCGATGACCATCTTCATATATTATGTCTCGTATGCGATGTACGTGATTCCTTACTCGGCATTGATTTCAGAATTGGGGCATGTCAAAGAAGATAGGCTCAGGATTTCTACCATTATTTCTATCACATGGGCATTGGGTTTTCTGATTGGCAACGCTACGCCCGCTTTGCAAGGCGTTTTTGAATCTATGGGCTACCCCTCAGTACAAGCCTTCCAAATGACGGTCTTGATTTTTGCGGTGGTTTCCTTGATTTTTATGCTTGTGCCTGTCTTTTTTTTAGATGAAAATAGGTATGCAGCACAAGGCGAAGCGCATGAAAATTTCCTTCATTCATTAGCTTCTGTTTTTAAAAATCAGAATTTTAAATATTTTTCGATTTCTTATTTGCTCTATTGGTTGGCACTCACTTTTATTCAAGCAGGTATTATTTATTACGTGACCATTCTCTTTGGTTTGGATAAAAGTATGGCATCGCTTTTTGGCGCAATCAGCTTTTTTATGAGCTTTTTATTTTATCCATTTATGAGTCGATTTGAAAAGAATATAGGCAAAAGGAAGATGATTATCTACGGATTCATCGTGTTTTGCTTGATTTTCGGCATCCTTCTTTTACCCATTCCGAGCCTTGCCCGCTTTTGGTTGGTATCCATTTTTGCAGCATTTCCATTAGCAGTATTTGGCATTTTACCGAATACAATTGTCGCCGATATTGTCCATCAAAATGAGTTGGAAACGGGTAAAAACCAGTCGGGTATGTTCTATGGCGTGGCGGCTTTTATGATGAAAGTAGGCATTTCATTAGCCAATTTGATATTCCCTTCGCTCTTGATTTTGGGAAAAAGTGTAGAGAATCCTTTGGGTGTGCAGTTGAGTGTAGGGGCAGCGTTTATTTTTTGTGTAGCTGGGTTTATGGTTTTTGCAAAATACAGGGAGAGTTGAGAGTTTCTACAAAAGAAATTGCTAATTTTGTCAAACATAAAATTTTGTGCATGAAAAACTACAAGCTATTACTGTTCATTTTGTTGCTGATACTGAGGGGGTCTTCTCTCATGAGTCAAGTAACTTTGACGGAATCAAATTTGCCCATTATCACCATTAATACCAACGGAAAAGCCATACCAGACGAGCCTAAAATCACCGCTGATATTCGCTTCGTTTTTAATGCCAATGGCTTGACAAAACCCACCGACACGGCTAATATTTATTATGGAAAAGTCGGTATCGAAACGCGTGGCTCAACTTCTCAATCGCTTTCTCCTAAAAAACCGTTTTCCATTGAACTGAGCGATACAGCGGGCAATGCCAGAGAAGTGGCACTGTTTAAAGGTTGGACAAAAATTGAAGATTATGCGCTGATAGCTCCATATTCCGATAAATCGCTTATGCGGGATGCCCTTATGTACCATTTAGCCAGTTCTATAATGCCTTACGCGCCTAAAACTCGCTTCTGCGAACTGACTCTGAATGGCAATTATCAAGGCGTTTATGTCATCACTGAAAATATAAAACGCAAGAGATTGGGCATTTCAAAAGCAGATTCGCTCGCCACTTCAGGCGATGCATTGACAGGTGGATATATTTTGAAAATAGATAAAACAACAGGCGATCCAAACGGCATTTCAAGCGGTTTTAATTCACAATACACCGAGATTAATGGCAACAAAACCTATTATATCTATCATTATCCGAAGCCAGAAGATATAAAATCAGCTCAAGTAACTTACATCAAAACGCTGGTTAGAGATTTTGAAACTGCCATGAAAAGTGATAAATTTAACGATGATACAGAGGGGTATGCCAAGTATTTTGATGTCTCAACTTTGGTGGATTATTGCATAATGAATGAATTGGCGAATAATGTAGATGGCTATCGGCTCAGCACTTATTTTTTTAAAGATAAAAATAGTATCAATCCAAAATTTCAAATGGGACCCGTTTGGGATTACAATATCGCATTGGGAAATGCTGATTATTGTCAAGGTGGAGAACCCAATGTTTGGGCTTATCAATTCAATAATAGGTGTCCGGTTGGCAATTGGGTGTTGCCTTTTTGGTGGGAAAAATTGTTTTCTGATAAAAAATTTAAAGTAAAACTGAAAGAGCGTTGGTTTCAATTACGACAAAATCAGTTGGCGACGCCGCGCATAATGGGCGTAGTGGATTCATTTAATACACTCCTATCCGCTGCTCAAGACCGCAATTATAAAAAATGGAATGTGCTCAATACATACGTTTGGCCCAATAGGAAAGTGAACGGCACTTACCCCAATGAAATAGCCTATTTAAAAGATTGGCTCAATCAAAGATTAGCTTGGTTAGATGGCCAAATGACTGCTTTGAAAACAGCAGAGCATCCGCGCGATGAACTCAGTTTGGAAGTGTTTCCGAACCCCTCAGTATCAGGCGGCGATGTGCGTTTTGCCTATTATTTGAACTATGATTCAAACCTTATTTTGAAAATATACAATGCTATGGGGCAATTAGTGGAACAACAAAATGTGAAGCAAAATGCAGGCGATAACAACCTGTATTTGAATAAAAACGCACCGAAGGGCTTGTTTATTTATGATTTATTCTTGAATGGGTCGCATTGGAAAACGGGGAAATTGAGTCGGCTATGAGTATGATTGGCAGTGTAAAACCTTTATTTTTTAAAATTGTTAACATGAAAAGAAAAGATTTTTTAAAACTGATAACGGCTGCTACTACAATGTCCACACTGAGTTCCTTTCAAGCCTTGAACGATTCACTTTCCGAGCAAGACGAGCAGTCTCCTCTCCTATTCATCGGGCATGGTTCGCCGATGAATGGGATTGAAGATAATGAATTTTCGCAACGCTGGCAACAAATGGGTCAAGAAATACCGAAACCCACAGCAGTTTTATGCATTTCAGCACATTGGCTCACGCGCGGTACGCATATCACGGCTATGCAAAAGCCCAGAACGATACATGATTTCGGGGGTTTTCCGAAAGACTTATTTGATGTGCAATATCCTGCGCCCGGCAATCCTGAATTGGCTCAAACCACTGCCAATTTGATTAAAAAAACGCCTGTCGGTTTAGACCATGATTGGGGACTTGATCATGGCACTTGGACGGTGGTTCGCCACATGTATCCCGACGCCAATATTCCTGTTTTGCAACTCAGCATTGATTTTCATCAACCCCCTCAGTATCACTATGATTTGGCGAAGGAATTAGCCGCTTTGAGGAAAAAAGGTGTCCTCATAATCGGCAGTGGAAACATGGTGCACAACCTCCGCATGGTGGCTTGGGACAAAATAGATAAGCCCGAATTTGGCTTCGATTGGGCAAACGAAATGAACAATACATTCAAAAAACTCATCCTCGACGATAACCACCAGCCTTTGATTAATTATGAAGATTTCGGCACTATCGGCAAATTAGCCATTCCCACGCCCGACCATTATTACCCTCTCTTGTATGTCTTGGGTTTGAAAGAAAAGAATGAAACGGTGTCGTTTTTCAATGATAAGGCTGTGCTGGGGTCTTTGACGATGACTTCGGTGAGGATTGGGGGGTAAGGTTTACTATTTGTTTTGCCTTTAATCAATTATGAAGGTGTGGAGAGATTTTTATGAAAAATACTGAGGGGGTCGTTTAATCATAATTGTTTTTCAAAATTTAATTTGTGTATCAATTCCTAATTCAATTAAATCAAACCCCAGTCTATTCGCAGTCATTTCAAAAATTATTTTCTTTATTTCTATAGGATTGAAGCTATTCTTTTTATTTTTCAAATGCCTATAATTTTGTTCAACTATTTTATCTGTCAAATCCCCAATTGTTGTTGGTATTAATTCGCTCCCTTTTATTTTGGTTGAAACCACAAAAATTAAAAGCAATAATAAACCTATATTTAAATCTGTAAACAAAAAATATATACTGCAACAAAATGTTATCATAATTGAGAATGAAAGCCATTTTTTGATTTTTAAAATCTCCAACTTAATGTCTAAAGTCTGTTCAATTTTTTGAATTATTTCACGTCTATTCTTTCGAGGCATAAGTTTTTCTAAATGTAAATGTCTGTTAAAATTTGCTTGAGAAATATTGGATTCATGTTCAAAAAAACTTCTTAACTGATAAAAAATTTGTTGTGAAGTGCAATCAGTTGAATGCTGTAATTCAATTTTATTGGTTACAAGTTGAATCAAATCTTTCATTTTAATTTTAGATTCAATAAATTCATTTGATTGAAATTTAATACCAAAGGAATTTTCAAAAGCTAATATTAACTCTTCAAAGTCTTCATGGATTATATCTATTTCTTCTATTAAATTTACAGTTTTCATGAATGAATGATTGATTTATATTGTTTAATTCAAAGTTTTATCTTCACTCCGAATATCCCGCTGCCATTCAGAAGGGTTTGAAATAGCATAAGACACACCACCACGATGGCGTATTTGGTCAAGCCAATAAAGAGGTGATTTTTTATCATCATCATTGAGTGCAGAGGCTTCAGGAATATGTTCGACTATATCTATATCGGTCATATTTTCAGCCAGTTTTAGCAACAAGGCTATTTGTTCGTCATCTCCTTCTAATATTAAACGGCTCATTTTTATTTATTTTATTGACAAAAATACTAAAAAATATTGAAAAATACTGAGGGGGTCGTTTAAATCCTTAATCATACTGATAAAAATGAAAAATGTCTTGACCTATTTTTTTGAAAAAAGAATCTCCGTCATTGTATTATTTATTGGCAATATCATCGTGTTTAGATATGCAGTGCCTGAAAGTCATTATAGTATCAATAGCTTAATTCATGGAATAATTTCAGACTTGATAAAGATTGATTTCAAAAATAGCATCGTTCAAGTCATGTCGATTGTATTTATATCCTTGATTTATTTAGGTTTGGACTATTTGACCAGCAGAATATTGTGGCTTAGGATTATTGTTTTTGTAATATTTTTATACATGGCGATTGCAACGGCTTATTTACCGATATAAAATTTGGTCGCCCACGTAGGGGCGTCCACGTTTTGGTCGCCCACGTAGGGGCGTCCCTACATTAAATTCAAATCATAGGCAACCTTAATTCAATTCTACGTGTATGCGTGTACACGAGACATATTTTCTATGCTCTTATTTTCTCTCATTTATCTACCCTTATTTTCATGTTAAAAAAATTACCTGTTTTTATTCTCTTCTTTTTTTCGTTACAACTCCAAGCGCAAGTCACCATCAGCGGCTTTATTGAAGATGCGGCTTCGGGTGAAAAACTGATTGGCGCAGCCTTGTTTGATAGCAAATCTAAGTCGGGCGTGGTATCTAATACCTACGGGTTTTATTCATTGACCTTGCCCAAAGGCAGTGTGTCGCTCGTGGTCAGTTATGTGGGTTATCAGCAGCAAAATATCAATTTGACTTTGCGCCGCGATACTTTGATGAACCTCAAATTGGGCATCGGTGCAGAACTCAAAACAGTGGAAATATCCGCTGCAAGACAAAATCGGATTGAAAACCGAGTACAAATGTCGCAAGTGGTCGTGCCGATTGAGCAAATCAAGCGCATTCCTGCTTTGCTTGGCGAGGTGGATGTCTTGAAAGCATTACAATTATTGCCTGGTGTGCAAGGCGGTACTGAGGGGACCAACGGTTTGTATGTCCGCGGCGGCAGCCCTGATCAGAATTTGATTTTGCTCGATGGCACGCCTGTTTATAATGTCTCGCATCTTGGCGGCTTCTTCTCCGTTTTCAATGGCGATGCTATTAAAAACGTGACGCTTACCAAAGGCGGTTTTCCAGCAAGATACGGCGGACGCTTATCTTCTATCATCGAAATTGATATGAAAGAAGGCAATATGAAGGAGTTTCATGGCGAAGGCGGCATCGGTATTGTGGCGTCTCGGTTGACTTTGGAAGGTCCGATTGTGAAAGATAAAGCCTCGTTTATGGTTTCGGCTCGGCGAACCTATTTAGATGTGCTTTTGAAACCATTTTTATCCAATACTCAAGCCAGTACAGGCGGCGGGCGCGGTGGCAGACCGAATAACAACAATGCGAACACTACTCAAAAATTTTCATTGAAAATGTATTTCTATGATTTAAATGCTAAAATCAATTGGAAAATCAATGAAAAACATCGCTTGTTTTTGAGTGCTTATAATGGTTTAGATATTTTTAAAAACGCTATCAAACGCACTGAAACCACCACAAGCAACTACACCAACAGCGAAAATGGCATCAATTGGGGCAATATCACCACCGCTTTTCGTTGGAATTGGCTCATAAATAATAAGTTATTCGCCAATACAACGGCTACTTATAGCCAATATGGTTTCAATAATAGTATTTCAAACGAAACTAAAAGAGATACTACCATCACAGCCCGCCGAGCGAATTACCATTCAGGTATTCAGGATTATTCGATTCGCACTGATTTTGATTATGTGCCAAATCCAACGCATCGCATACGCTTTGGCGCGGGTACTACGCAACATACCTATACGCCAGGGGTTTTGCAATTGGAGCTGCAAGACCGCATTGGCTCATTGGATACGACAGTGGGCAGTCAAAAAACGGTTTCGTTGGAGACGTTTGCCTTTGTTGAAGATGAAATGCAGTTTGGTGCTCTGAAAGTGAATACAGGGCTTCATGCTTCTGCATTTTCAGTAGATGGACAGTTATATAAATCATTGCAGCCGCGTTTGAGTTTGAATTATTTACTGAAAAACGATTGGGCAGTCAAGGCATCTTATGCTTCAATGCAGCAATATATCAATCTTTTAACCAATGAAAATATCGGTTTGCCAACAGATCTTTGGGTGCCTTCTACGGCTCGAATTAAGCCACAAACCTCTTGGCAAGCAGCAGTTGGAACGGCTAAAACCATTAAAGAAGAATACGAATTCAGCGTTGAAGCCTATTATAAAAATATGAGCAACGTCATTTCATATCGCGAAGGCGCCAATTTCTTAGGCGTTCAGAACAATTGGGAAGATAAAATCGTGCAAGGCAAAGGCAAAGCATATGGTTTAGAGTTTTTTGTACAGAAAAAAGAAGGCAAAACAACGGGTTGGATTGGCTACACGCTCTCTTGGAATTTCCGCCAATTCGACGCTATTAATTCGGGTATTCAATATCCTTTCAAATATGATCGTCGGCACGACATCAGCATCGTGGCATCGCATCAATTCAGCGACCGTTTTTCACTCACTGGCTCTTGGGTTTTCGGAACAGGCAATGCTATTACTTTAGCGACCAACGAATTTCCTTTGATTCTGAGACAAGATGCTACCATTGACCGCGACCGCCGCACGCTTGTGGATGTTGCTACGGTTGGTGAAAAAAATGCTTATCGGATGCCTGCTTACCATCGTTTAGATGTCAATTTTGAATTTATTAAAAAGAAAAAACGCTTCACTCGTAAATGGAGCGTAGGCGCATACAACGCTTACAGTCGAGCAAACCCATTTTATATTATTCGAGATGAAATACAAGTAACAAAGCCCGACGGAACAACCGCAACGAAGCCAGTATTTAGGCAAGTTTCTATTTTTCCAATTATTCCATCAGTGACTTACGGGTTCAAATTTTAGGGAAATACCCCGCAGTAGTACTTTGCGAAATATAGATTTACGAAATCTGTGGTGCGACATAAAGTTATGTACTACCCTTGGGACATAAAGTTGAAACCGCCTTAGCGTTCTTTGAAAATACTGTGAA
>JAYTUY010000145.1:0-5550 GCA_043744275.1 Saprospiraceae bacterium | reverse complement strand
TCAATTATTTTATAAAATGTTGATAATCAGCAAAATAAACCTTCGAGGTTTCTAAAACCTCGAAGGTTTAGTGTCGATTATTTAAGTCCATTTACTTATTTTTCAGATTCAATTAAAAAAATATGCGGGATAGTAAATTAATAGAAATTTTGGAAACGCTTTCTGAGGCGGAATGGAAGCTATTAAATCGGTTTTTGGACTTCTCGTTGTCGGCTGCTTCGTATGATGTGACTTCCCATGATATTAAGGCACTTTTCCTCTATTTAATGCCTTTTAGAGTTAATTTATCAGATTTTAATGATGAAACGGATGTCGTTTATACAAAATTATATCCCGATAAACCTTTTAAAAAAGGGCGCATTGAAAAAATAATGTCGGCATTGCTTCAAGAAACTGAGAAATTTATTATTTATCAACGCTATACCAATGATTCTTTTTATGCGGATTATGCTTTGATGCAACATTTTTTTGAGCGAAAACAATTCGATAGATTTGAAAGGTTGGTGGACAAATTTAGGATTTATTTTCAGAAAATAAAAGCAAAAGATGCCATCAACTACCTTCAAGAAGTGCATATAGAATGGTTAGAGTGCGATTTTCAAGCTCTTTTTAATACTCGCAAAGGCGATTTGAATGTGGGCAATACGCTCAATAGCCTTGATTTGCTTTATATCGTGGCGCGGTTGGATTTTTTATCGACGTTGCTTTCTCAAAATCGCAGCACCCGTTTGGAAGTAGAGGAAAATATCCGCTTGATTGACGAAATGGATAGCATTATTCTTAAAAAAGGCTATTCAGATATGCCTTTGATTGCAACCTACCGCCTGGCTTTGGATATTTTGATGGACAAAGGCGATATTGATTTATTGACTAAAAAGCTTATTGAACATGAAGAAATTTTGACTTTCTCTCAGCAAAAAAAATTGAATGCCGTTATCCGTAATTTTTATACATCTAAATATAATGCAGGTGAGGATATCTTCATTTTTAAAATCGCTGAGCTTTTAAAAAAGCATTTGGAGAAAGGCTATCTCTATTACGAAAATGGTTTGCAACACACCACTTTAATCAATATTGTGAGCGTTGGATTGAAAGTCAAAGACAATGATTGGGTTTTATCTGTTTTGAAAGAGCATCGCCATAAAATTATTAGCCAAGATGATTCTGAGGAGATTTATATTTTCAATACAGCGCAGTATTATTTTGCGATGGGTAATTTTACTGCTGCAAATGATTGTTTATCAAGTGGTTATAAATTTAAAAATATTTATTATGAATTAGCCAAACGCCGCTTAGAAATAAAAATACTTTACGAAACAGGCGAGACTGACCTCTGTGCTTTTCGCAACGAAGCCTTCAAAAACCATATTTTCAATTGGTCAAAAAAGAAAAATGCTTTGCCACAAGTCTCTTTTGAACCCAATAATAGTTTTATAGATTTGGTTGAAAAATTACTCACTACTATCAAAGGGGATAATAAACGCCTTGAAAAATTAGAAGAAAAAATAAAAAAAAGTCGCAACTTCGCCGATAGAGATTGGCTTTTAGAGAAATTGAATCAGCTTAAAAAAGTTGGTTTTAAAAAATAAATAATGCCAATATTATTGAATTTACTAAAATAAAGAGTCATGTTTTTAGATAGTACCCCCTCAGTATTTCTCTATTTAGGGCACAAAAAATCTAATAATTTATTGAAAAACATGTATTTTTGTAAAAAATCAAGAACAATGGTCTTAGAATTAGAGGATTTATTTCAAAAAAATGGCTATTCCGAAAAAGACTTTCGGTTAGATATGGCGATATTAGTTTATCAACGCAAAGTTGCTTCTTTAAATCGGGCAGCTCGATTGGCAGGGGTATCACTGAAAGCGTTTGAGCAAATTTTAGTTGATAGAAATATTAGCAAGCCAGTTAATAATACACAGTCTATATCATTAGCAGAGCAATTTTTAAATAGTTTAAACTCTAATGACCCTTTGCGTGATGCTATTAAACCGATAAAATCAACTATAACCATTGAAGAATTAATAAAAGAACAAAACTATCAAGGCACTGATTGGAATAAACTCAATGCAATTGCTGAAAAAATGGCAATCCAAGAACCCATCGAAGTATTATTAGCCCAATTAAAAGACTAAATTGTTAACCTTTTATGAATCGATACCTCTTAGACACCAATATTCTCTTACTTTATTTAAGGCAAGATAAAAGGTGGTTTACCATTCAAAATCAATTTGATTTAAACAGTTTCACAAATGTTATATCTGTCGTATCATTGGGAGAGCTTCGCTCTATCGCTCTTCGCAATCAATGGGGAGAAAAGCGAATGACAGACCTTTACATTAATCACTACTGATTTAGATTTCAATCATTTATCATTTACTTTTTTGAAACTTGAGACGCTTGATATACAACTATTATAATAAAACAAATTATGATTAAAATCACTACGTACCAACCACCATTTAAAGATGCTATTGCAACGCTCATTACCTCTATCCAACAAGGCGAATTTGGCGTGCCGATTACCCTACAAGACCAGCCTGATTTGATGAATATTGATACATTTTATCAACAGAAAAATGGTAATTTTTGGTGTGCACTCAATGATGAAGATGAAGTCGTCGGTACTATTGCATTAATAGATGTCGGCGAATCTTTTGGCACTATCCGAAAGATGTTTGTCCGAGCAGATTATCGAGGCAGCGAAAAAGGTGTGGCTGCTGCTTTATTGAATACACTACAAAATGTTGCTCTTGAAAATGGCATGAATGCTCTCTATCTCGGCACTTTTGATAAGCTGAAAGCCTCACATCGGTTTTATGATAAAAACGGTTTTACATTAATTCAACCCGAAGATTTACCACCTCATTTCCCCCGTATGCAAGTGGATAATGTATTTTTCATGAAAAATATTTAAGCTAAAAGTGGTGAATACTGAGGGGGTAAAAACAAAACAGGCTTTCAAACACTTATTGGTTTGAAAGCCTGTTTTATTGGCAATTTTCTCTTCGTTTTTTTGTCATTCAGAAGGAATCTCTTTTCGCTTCATTGAGCTATTTAAAGCGAAAAGAGATTCCTTCTGAATGACAAAAACCCCATTACCCATATTTAAGGTATAATAACTTTAGTTGTGATTTTACCTTTAGCTGTCGTGATAGAGGCAACATAGATACCTGAAGGCAGCGTATTCAACATAAGCATGATGCGGTTATTACCTTTCGCAAACTCCTCAGTGCGTTGAATGACTTTTTTACCATTTGTATTCGTTAGGCTTATTTCTGAAACGCCGCGCTCAGGCATATCGAATATTAATTCTGTTGACTCAGAAGCAGGGTTTGGAAATGCTGTTAAAACGGCTCCTGCTTTTAAAGTTGAGTTGGTTTTATTGTCAAAAACAACATTATCAATCGTGATTTCAAATGGCTTGTTTGTTTTGCCATCACCTTTTACAGTGAAAACAATATCCACTAAATCATCTGCCTTGATAGGCTCGTTTGTACCATTGCTGAAATCTTTTAATGCCAAACTATAATTTTGCATATCACTATAAAGTTTGATTTCAGTGCGGTATTGTTTCGACCAATCAGCGATTGATTTTTTCACCAATGTCACTTCTATTACGCTTGTACCCGAAGCTTTAAAAGATAGATTTTTATAAGTTGACAAATTAGTCGCTTGACTTGCTGGGCGAAGCGAACGGAAAAGCGACACATAATCTTTCACTACCCCCCTCAGTATAGGCGTGCGTTCAACCGTGAAAACACCATCTTGGAAAAATGGAATGGTACTATTGACTTCATAAGACTCTACTTTTGATACATTTTTATCATAATCCAAGCCCCACGCGCCGTCTGCAAAATAAAGTGCATCATATTCAGTCGATTTTTCATTTCTTAAATTAAAACCAAAATCGAAAATACTGCCTACTACAAGTTCAATCGTTTCCTCATTCGCACCTGATAAAGTGACTGTTTTAGAAAGCGTTTCTCTCTTATTGGTTTCGCTGCTTGTATAATTGCCGCTCAAAGTGATGCGTTTTGCACCAATCGGATTTTGAATAACCAATGTCAAAGTGCCATTGTCGTAGCTGCCTTTTTTAACAAATACTTTCGGGATAGATGGCTCGATTGTGCTATTTAAGGTAGCGAATTGTTCTTTAAATTTATTCAAAATTTCAATAGCCAATTTTTGAGTTAAATCAGGTGATTGCGCCCACACTTGGAAGTTCCAATAATCGGGTTTTGATGGATATTCATCTATTGCCCACTGGCTTGTTACCGTTGCTGTTGTCGTATTGACTTTATTGACTGAAAAGTTGATATTGTATTCAATTGCCCCATTTTCACGTTGCAAAACTGACATAATAAATGGTTTATTGTCCAACACAATTCTTTGAGTTGACAATAATTGAGAGCCAATTAAACGATCACATATGACCTTTGTATGGTCATAAACTTTATCAACAGTTTTGGTTGTCAACACAGCAGCCAAGCGATTTTGAGTAGCATTATCAAAATAATCTACTGATAATACCTTTTTTGCATTGGTCACACCAATCAAATCATTTGGAGAAGTCATAAATGCTGTAGCTGTATTAGCAAATGGTTTCAAAGGAATAAAGCTCTCTAATTCGGCATCACCTCTTGTACCCAAAGCACCTCTCACAGGCTCATTAAACATCTGTAAATCTCTTGGATTATCGAAAGAAATTGCTTTTCCATCGGCTGATACTGAGGGGGTCTTGATTCTTTGATAATTGCGTTTGCTGATAGATTCAGCAAGACATCCATCACTCTCCAAACCACCTTCATTGCCTGAAGAAATACCTGAACAAGTGCTAATAGCCACATTTACTGCTGTTGAACCGCTGTAACAGTTATTAAGCGCATCAAAAAACACTGCAAAATATACGCCTGCACTTACAGAAGTCAATGAATTAACTTTATTTGAAGCTAAAATATTAGCACTTGTATGCCATTCAAGAACAGCCCCGATGGGCGTATTATTAGCTGAAATAGCTGTCAAATTGGCAGTAGCAATCGGGCAAATATTCACAAGAGCCGTTGTGCTCAAATTCGGTGCGATTGTACCTGCATTACAACAAGGCGTTATTGATGCATTAACCGCCGTCGTGCTGCTATAACAATTGTTGAGCGCATCATAAAATACGGCATAATATGTTCCTCCTGCTACCGCAGTTGTTAAACTCACTTTATTTGAAGCCGAAACTGGTGTTGCAGAGTGAAATTCAAGTATGGCGCCTATTGGCGTATTCGTAGCAACTATTGCATTCAAATCAGCCGTCAAAAGCGGGCAAATATTCACAGCAACAGTAGCACTCAAGTTAGGTGGATTTGTTCCTGCATTACAACAAGCAGTGATAGTCGCTTTTACAGAAGTTGTGCTGCTATAACAATTATTAAGAGCATCATAAAATACGGCATAATATGTTCCTGCATTCACCGCACCTGTCAAAAGCACTTTATTCAATGCTGTAGCAGGCGTAGCTGAATGCCATTCAAGCATAGCACCTACGGGTGTATTATT
>JAYTUY010000144.1:0-5573 GCA_043744275.1 Saprospiraceae bacterium | reverse complement strand
TGTAATTTTATTTTTAATTTTGCATAAATTTTTTATTTTTAATTTTGCATGAAATTTTTTACTTTTTAATTTAATTACCGCATGAGAATTTTACAATTGAACTTCAATTTTCTTCATTAGTTTTTGACTTATCTTTTTTATTCCTAATTACCAGATCTATATCAATCTCACAATTTACCTGAATTAAGTATCGCTCATCTAATTTTCAATTGAAAATTTAATGAAGCGGTTAATATTCAAAATCCCCAAAATGAAAATTATTGCAGAGTTGTCTGTGCATAAGCAGCCCAACTATGCCTTTATTTATCAACCAATAACATTTTAAGTTGATGTTTTTCTTCATTTATTTAACAAAAACAATCATTATGAAAAAATTGTATGCACTTAATTATTTTTTCAAACCAATAGCCTTTTTCATAGTATTGGCATTGCTGCCCAATTGGGGTTGGGGGCAAATAAGTATTACAACTTTCAGTACTGCTACCACTCAGAATTTTGATGGCATGGGTTCTACTGCTGCTGCAGCTACACCAACAGGTTTTAAAATTGGAACCGATTGGGCTTCAGGTACATCTGCCACAACACTTGCTGCAGGAACATCAGGTACTGGAGCTCTCACAGGTACTTCAGGTGGCGGCATTTATAATTTTGCCAATGGCGTTACTGCCAGCTCTACTGATAGAGCTTTGGGTTTTTTGACTTCAACTAGTTTTGCATTGCCTCGTTCAATCGTATTAGCGATTACCAATAATACTGGTTCTACAGTAACAGCCTTAAATATCAGCTTCGATTACGAAAAATACAGAACAGGTACAAGAGCCTTTGGATGGACTTTTTTTCATGGCAGTACTTCTACGCCATCTACTTCTGCTACATCGGGCGACCAATCATACATTGCAGATGGAGCAAATGCCGTAGTCAATCCGCCTACTACTATCAGCAAAACGGTGAGCCTCACAGGGCTTTCTATTCCTAATGGTGCTAATTATTATTTATTATGGACATTTACGGGCGTAGGTGGCTCTACAAATGGTCAAGGTATAGGCATTGATAATTTTTCGATAACTGCTCCCGCATCTGGACCTGTTTTATCAACAACCCCCACTTCCATTTCCAACCTCAATTACAACTTAGGCAGTGGACCCTCAACATCTGGTAATTATACTTTAACCGGTTCAAATTTAACAGGCGACGTCACTCTAACTGCTCCTGCTAATTTTGAAATTTCAAACACCTCTGCAACAACAGGCTTTTTGAGCACTTTTAATATTACGCCTTCAAGTGGTTCTATAGGCACTACTATATATGTCCGCTCAGTAGCTGGTTTAGCTGCGGGAACGTATGCAGGTAATATTACACATACGGGCGGCGGCATTGCTTCTACAGTCAATGTGGCTTTATCAGGTACTGTCATAGATGCGTCTTTGCCCAATATTTCTATCAATGATGTGGCTCTTACTGAGGGGAATAGCGGTACAACCAATATGACTTTTACAGTGAGCCTTTCGGTTCCTGCACCTGCGGGAGGAGTAACTTTTGATATTGCCACAGCTAATAGTACGGCTACTGATGTTTCTGATTATGTAGCTAAGTTATCAAGTCAAACGATAGCGGCTGGGAGTTCAAGCTATACGTTTGATGTGGTCATCAATGGCGATGTGGATGTAGAGCCGAACGAAACATTTTTTGTCAACTTGACCAATGTAACCAATGCAAATGTAACAGATGCACAAGGTTTGGGCACTATTACAAATGATGATGCCGCTTCTGCGATTACAAAAATCAGTGCAATTCAAGGCACTGGCACGACGGCTGCTTTGACAGGCACCCGCACGATTGAGGGGATTGTAACACGTACTTTTATAGGAGCAACCAAACTGGCTGGTTTTTATGTGCAAGAAGAAGATGCTGATTCTGATGCGAATACATTAACTTCAGAAGGCATATTTGTACATGACCCAACTGCCTCATTTGCAGTCAATTCAGGTGATAAAGTGCAAATTGCTGGAACAGTGACTGAATTTACAAGCACATTGAATGGTATCACAAGTAGTTTAACTGAATTGACCACTTTAACTTCTGTGACTCTTATCTCTACAGGCAATCCGTTGCCTACTGTTGTAAGCGTTCAATTTCCAGTAGCAAATGTATCTGATTTGGAACGCTACGAAGGCATGTTAATCAATGCCAGCGCTGCTTCGGGTAATTTGATGGTGACTGAATATTTTCAATTAGGTCGTTACGGAACGGTTGTTTTGTCGGCTACTGGTGCTACGAATCAGACGGGTACTGATGCCCGACTTGACCAATATACCCAATTCAATGCGCCAAGTGTAAGCGGATATGCGGCTTATTTGGCAGAAACTGCTAAAAGAAAAATCATATTGGATGATGGTAGCTCAACTCAAAATACCGACCCTATTGTATTTGGTCGTGGTGGAAATCCGCTTTCAGCCTCCAATACACTGAGGGGGGGCGATGAAGTAACCAGTGTTACAGCCATTCTCGATCATCGCTTTGAAGGTTATAGACTTCAAACAACTACGGGTGTCAATTTTATTCCAACCAATGCAAGACCAACTACCCCTGCGGCAGTTGGTGGTACATTAAAAGCTGCCAGTTTTAATATTTTGAATTATTTTAATGGACCTTCTTTCCCAGATGCGGGTGCAAGAGGGGCTGATAATGCAGCAGAATTTACTCGTCAGCGCAATAAAACCATTCAAGCGGTCTTAAATTCGGGCGTAGATGTATTGGCTTTGAATGAATTGGAAGATGATGGGTATGGACCTAACAGTGCTATTCAAGATTTGGTCAATGGTGTCAATGCTATTGCAGGAGCCGGTACTTACGTGATTGTTGATCCTGGTATGGATATTTCGGATGATCAAATTACAGTCGGTATGATTTATAAACCAGCTAAAGTGTCTCCAGTAGGGGCTGCGGCTGCTATCCCTTTCACCTTTGGCACAGGCTCTTTTGATGTTGTCAATCGAAAAGCACTGGCTCAAACTTTTATGGAAATTGCAACAGGTGAAAAATTTACGTTGGTCGCTAATCACTTCAAATCTAAAGGCTCAAGTTCAGGCGGTGCAGGCGATGCTGATGCTGGTGATGGACAGGCTTTGTCCAACGGTACTCGTACCCGCCAAGCTCAAGACCTTTTAGGATGGTTGGCTACTAAACCAACGGGTACTAATGACCCCGATTACTTGATTGTGGGAGACTTAAATGCATACGCTATGGAAACTCCCTTAACGACACTTGCAACAGGGGGCTTCAATGCCGTTGTTCCCAATACTTCATATTCGTATGTATTTGATGGGCAAGTCGGTTCTCTTGACCATGCTTTAGCCAATGCTTCTCTTGCTGCTCAAGTAGCAGGGGCTACTAAATGGCATATTAATGCAGATGAGCCAAATATTTTAGATTATAACACTGAATTTAAAACAGCAGGACAAATCACGAGCCTTTACAATGCCGATCAATACCGCACCTCTGACCACGACCCCGTTATCGTCGGGCTTAATTTATCTCCTTTAAAAATTGCTGCTAAAGCTATTTTAGAAGGTCCTTATATCGGTACGACTGGTCCAATGGCTGAAACTTTAAGAGTTGGTGGGCTTGTGCCAACCACTGAGCCTTATACGGGCATGACAGGTTTTTCTCATTCTAATGGCGGCGGTGGTGAAACAACAACCCTCGCTATCATTAATAATAACGCCATTGTTGATTGGGTTTTTATAGAATTAAGAAGCAGCCCAACTACTGTGATGGCTACAAAATCAGCCCTTTTACAAGCAGATGGTGATATTGTAGATGCCACGGACGGTGTGTCGCCTTTAAAATTTGACTTGCCTACTGGCAATTATTATTTCATGGTGCGCCATCGCAACCATTTAAGAGCCATGACTGCTACGGCTTTAGGTATGACAGTTGGGATGACTCTAAGTATAGATTTCACTTCTCCTTCTACAGCCATTTACGGTTCAAACGTGCAAACGACGATTGGTACTAAAACATGTCTTCGAGCAGGTGATATAGACCAAAGCCATGACATTAATGCCACTGACCGAAGCCAAACTTGGAATGATAAAAACATGTCTGGTTATCTAAAATCCGATTGCAGTTTGAACGGTGCTGTAGATGCTACCGACCGCAGCCAAACTTGGAATAATAAAAACTCAACTTCTCAATTTTAAAATTAAAAAAACATGAAAAAATTAGTATTCATCTTATTTTTTATAGCGCATGTTGTAGGTGCGTATGCTCAAAATGCCAACGTTTCTGTTACAAATATTGCAGCATCGGGTGGTAGTTTATTTTTTGATATTGAAATAACCACTTCGGGTACGGATATTTATTTGGGCAATTCGGATTTTAAATTATCCTTTACAGGCAGCAGTTTTAGCAGCCCGACTCTCGCTTATGATGTCAATGGCACTAAGTTGAGAAGTACCAATAATTCAGACGTTGCCTTATTTTATGAATCTGCTACAACTCTATCGGGCAATACTATCATCGTTAATATTCAAAATCCTAACCCTTCTTCAAGCACTTTTAATAGTAAAGTCGCTAAAATTGCTACAAGTTCTACTACTAATATCACTTTAGGTAGATACCAAATGACAGGATTGACCAGCCTAACGCATGGTTTGACATGGGTTTGCGGCAGCACTTTAATGTATTCAATGAGTACAACAGGACCTGGTTTCCTTGAATCTCAAGTGTCTGTCACTTGTATCAATCCGCCGACTGCCATATTGCCCTTGACTTTGCTTTCTTTCGATGCTGAAAAGAAAGGTGGAAAAGTAGAAACGAAATGGCAAACTGAGCAGGAAGTGAACACCGATTACTTTGATGTTGAGCGCAGTACAAATGGCGTCAATTTCGCATCCATCGGTCAAGTGAAAGCGACAGGTTTGAAGCAGAAAAGCAATTATTCATTGACTGATAATACACCCCCTCAGTCAAATACGCTTTATTATCGCTTAAAAATGCTTGATAGAGACGGCACTTTTGAATATTCTAAAGTGAAAAGCATTTCAAACAAGGCATCAAAAGGCGACATTAAAATTTATCCAAACCCTATCAGCAACACCATCAAAGCTGAATTGACATCTATCTCCTCAGGCGATATTGACATTTCAATCGTCGATGCTTTTGGAAAAGTGGTGCTGACATCTAAGCAAAAAATCAGTGAAGGTTCAAACACTATTAGCCTTGACTGCCCGCACTTAGCAGCCGGTCTGTATTTATTCGTGGCTAAAACAGGTGCTGATAGTTTTGTACAGAAGATTGTTAAGTTTTAACATAAAATATTGATGATCAATGAGTTACAATACTGAGGGGGTATAATTTCCTAAAGTATTGTAGCTCATTATTTTTTACATCCAATCAATGAGCGATAACACATTTTAATTAAAAATTCATTTAACAAACATTCATTAATTTATTCTCTTAAAACAATTAACTAATTCAAGTTGCTAGTTAAGAAAAAGGTCGGACACCGTGGAAAAAGATAACTTAGAGGTGCTAAACAAAAAGTACCGCCAAGATGTCCGACAAAGTAA
>JAYTUY010000143.1:0-21259 GCA_043744275.1 Saprospiraceae bacterium | reverse complement strand
TCAAAACTCTCAACTCAAAACTCTCAACTCAAAACTCTCAACTATTAAAACATTACCCCTAAACGAATCGTCAAACTTGAAATAGTGGCTTTAGATTTATCAGCTCTCGGATTAGATTTGCCATCGGCATCGTAGAGCGTACCATTGTCGGTGTTGACATCATAAAAGCCTTTTTGGAAATACAAGCCCAACACAACCGCCGTATTATTGGAGATAATATATTCGCCGCCGCCACCGATGCCCCAAGAGACATTCAAAAAACTCACTTCTTTTTTAATATCAACATTGTTTTGGTCGAGGCTGTTAGAGCCAACAATAGTACCTTTTGTATTGGATTTGAAGCCAAAAGTCAAGCCCGGCTCAGCGAAATAGCGGATATGAGTCCCGTTTTCGGCTGTCCGTAATTTCAAACCAACGGGTATTTCGACATAAGTAACGCCATATTTAAATTTCGTATCGCGTGGGAAAAGGGCAGAATCTGCTTTCACAGTGGGTCTGTTTTCAAATTCATCGTATGAATCCTTCCAAAATTGGCTTGGAGCATCTAATATAAGGCGTCCGCCTGAATTGAAATGAAAGCCGATGCCCGTTGAAAAAGAATAGGCTTGGCTGAATCGATTTTCTACAATGAGTGCCAATTTCAAACCAGTAGAAGCCCCTGAGCCACTGATTTTGGAATTAGTCGTTGTCATCCAACTAAAAGAAGGGCTTATTTGCACACCAAAATGAAGGTCTTGTGCAGTGCCGAGAGAGAAAAGTGAGGCTATAAAAGCCGTTGTTAAAAAGATTTTTTTCATATTTGTCGAGTTTTTTACATATTAAACGAACAAGCGTCTTGTTTCGTTTTTAAAGACTATAAATAAAATGATTTACCGTATCAAAGGTAATTTCGATTCGTTTAAATTTGCAACATTTTAATCCTTTTTTAACAATGCAATTTAAAATATTGATTATCAAATAATTATAAAGAGTTTTAAAAAATATGTCTAAAAAAAATAAGAAGCCGACCCCCTCAGTATTCGAGCCTAAAGTTGTCAGTAATCGTTCGCCTGTTGCCCATATCCAAACTTCGGCAGTTGGCTTTTGGGCAAATACGCGTTTACATGCAATATTGATTTTTGCAGTCAGTTTTTTGCTATATGCCAACACCCTCACTCACGACTTTTGTCAAGACGATGCCATTGTCATCACTGATAATATGTTCACGACTGAGGGGATCAGTGGCATTCCAGGCATCATGGGCTACGACACATTTTATGGTTTTTTCAAAGACCAAACCAAAGGAAATTTGGTAGCAGGGGGTCGTTATCGCCCATTTACGCTTGTGATGTTCGCTTTTGAGTATCAAATTTTTGGAAAAAATCCCTTCATTGGGCATTTGATGAACGTGCTTTTGTTTGGTTTGACAAGCGTTCTTCTATATTTTCTTTTATTAAAATTATTGAATTATAAATCCTCAACAAATGAGAGTGGAAATGCACTCGCAAGCAATAGCTCTGTAATTATTGCTTTCGTAGCCGCTTTACTTTTCGCTGCACACCCTATTCACACCGAAGCCGTCGCCAATATCAAAGGACGTGATGAAATTATGACGCTTCTTGGCAGTCTCGCAGCTGTTTGGTTTTCATTAAAATTTTATGAAAACAAAGGCATTTCTAATCAAATAATAGCCTTTGCTTTGTTCTTCATCGCTTTATTGTCAAAGGAAAATGCGATTACTTTTGTCGTCATCGTGCCTTTGATTTATTGGTTTTTTATACAAACGGATTGGTCAACGGCATTCAAACAGACGATACCATTTTTAGGAGCAGCCATTTTGTTCATGATACTGAGGGGGTCTGTCATCGGCAATCAATTCACAGGCGAGCAGAACGAATTGATGAATAATCCTTATTTAAAACTCGTTGGTAATCAATACGTTCCGTTTGAAGCGGGTGAAAAAATGGCGACCATTATTTACTCACTCGGTAAATATATTCAACTCCTCATTTTCCCACATCCACTCACGCACGACTATTATCCACGCCACATCGGCATTATGCAGTTCAGCGATTGGCAAGTTTTGTTGAGTTTAGCCGCTTATATCGGTTTAGGGGCATTAATACTGAGGGGGTGGCAAAAGCGAGATATATTGAGTTTTGGTTTAGCATTTTTTCTCATCACATTGTCTATCGTTTCCAATATCGTTTTCCCTGTTGGTACTAATATGGCAGAGCGTTTTATGTTCATGCCCTCGGTTGGTTTTTGCTTGGTTTTAGCATTCATTTTGACAAAATACCTTAAAAATAATGCAATTTATGCGGCGGTAGGCATAGCCGTTTTATTCGGCATCAAAACATTTATCCGCAATTTTGATTGGAAAGATAATTATACTATTTTCACAACCGACGTGAATATCTCTCAAAATTCAGCCAAATTGCAATGCTCTGCGGGCGGTGCGATGATTGAAAAAGCGGCTACTGAAACCAATCCTACGCTTAAAAAAGAACAATTGAATGCTGCTATCGGGCATCTTCGCCGTTCGTTAGAAATTCATCCGACCTATAAAAACCCCTATCTTTTGCTTGGAAATGCCTACGTTTACCTTGAAAATTTTGAAAAAGCGATAGAGGAATATCAAAATGGGTTGAAATTAGACCCTCAATTCAAAGACATCAAAGTGAATTTAAATTTGGCTTATCGTGAAATGGGTCGCATTTATGGTCAACAAAAAAACGATATGCCCAAAGCCATTGAATACCTCGAAAAGGCAGTCATTTATAATCCCAAAGATGGTCAAGCCTATTCAAATCTCGGTACTTGCTACGGTTTGACTGGTCAAACTCAAAAAGCCATCGATGCCCTCGAACGTGCCTTAGCCATTCGTTTCGATAAAAATGACGCTATGAATTTGAGCACAGCTTACCGCATTTTCGGCAATACCGCCAAAGCGGAGGAGTGGGCGAATAAAGGGAAGTGAATAGTGAATAGTGAAGAGTGAAGAGTGAAAAATGAAAAATGAAAAGTTGCACCCTTCAGTATTTTCACTTTTCACTTTTCACTAAAATATTTTTCTACTTTTGCGCATGGATAAAAATAAGATACAATTAGAAATAGTGGGGTGGGTGATTACGCTCGTCATTTTGACTGTTGTGATGTTTCCGATTTGGAAAGACTTTCCAGATTTTAGGTTTAATTTGACCAACAGTGTTTATGTGTTGTGTTTTATCACCTTCACACGCTATACTTTTTTACTCAAACATACTTTTATTGCTCATTGGGAGAAAGGTAAAATTGCGTTTGTTCTCTGTGTTTTCGCGTTGGCAGGCATTTTAATGGTTCAAATGCAAGATTTCAATGTTTGGTACGACAACGGCGACCCTGATATTTTGCTCAAAACAGTGAAAAAAGAGAGCATTCGACCATCCCTTTTAGAATATATCAAAACTGAATTTATATTGTTTGCCGTTGCGAGTATTATCGCAGCGTTTGCTTTGGCGGCGCGGCTGTTGCTCTCCGTTTGGCGTTTAAGAAATAGAGGAAAAGCTTGAGAGTTGAAAGTTGAGAGTTATGAGTTGAGAGTTGTGAGTTTGAGAGTCAACTCTCAACTCTCAACTCTCAACTCATCACTCTTTCCAATTCTTCAAAATAACTTCCGCTTGGGCAGCAAATGTTCCTTTTTCCTTCACAATTCTCTGATAAATAGCTTTAGAATAGGGCTTACTATTTTTTTGATAATAGGCATTGGCGGAGTACCAAAGGGCTTTTTCATACATTTCGCCCGAAGATTGGCGCGTCAAAAGGTTATTAAATTCGCCAATCGCTTTATCAAATTCTTTCTCTTGAAAATATTTAACACCTTGATTCAGAACCCGATTGTCCATTTCTTGAATGCTTTCAGAGCGTTTGGCTTTGGCGGCTGTAGGGGTATTCGGTGCGGCTGAATAACCTTCGGTGGTGGTAGGTGCAGCACTCTTCGCATTTTTGGATTTAGATAATTTTCTTTCTTGTGCGCTATATTCTACGGCTGATTTTTCCTCAGCGCGATCTTTACTTTTTGTTGAAACACCATCATTGTCTGAATAGGTGGCAACAGTATCTTGCTTTACTTCTTTTTTAGCAGTCGGTACAGCCGCGCTTGACATATTTAAATTAACGTCTTGATTATCAATGCTTTTGTCGCTTTCAGCGGCTGCTATCTGGTTTTCAGTTTTAGTTGCAGAAGGCTTTTCTGTCGCATAATTTGAAGGCGTATTGGCATTGTCTTGAGGATTTTGAGGTTCTAAAACAAGAGGCTTTTGCTCAAAATAAACTGAATCGGCTGTTTTTGACTCATTATACTGAGGGGTTGCTTCGGCAATTATTTCTTTAGATTCACTCAATGGTTTAGTGAAAATCCACAAAGCGGCGACCACCAAAACGGCTAACGAAGCTGCTGCTGAGAGGGCATATCGCAAATAACGATTGGGCGTGCGAACCACTTTCAACGCCGTTTTTTGCAAGTTTTCCTCATTCGTTTTCTCTAAAATATAGGCTTTTGATTGTAAAAATGATTTTTCCAACTCTTTTGAATCCAACATCATTGCCCCCTCCATCGCATCACTGCACATTGGGCAACGCGAGAGGTGTCGATCAATCGTCCGCGTCTCGTCGGGCGAAGTCTCGTCGCGCAGGTAATGCAAAATCTGCTCTTGCGTTAAGCAATTATCATTTGGAACAATTTGTTTCATTATATTTTAATTCTAAAAATCATGTCATAACTCAAACTCACAATTCTCAACTCATAACTCTCAACTCACTTCGTCATCATTTTTTTCAAATTCAATTTCCCATTTTGAATATGCGATTTTATTTCATTCAAAGAAAAACCTGTTTCATGCACTATTTCTTTATACGATTTTTCTTTTAAATAAAACAAGTCAACACAGAGTCGTTGTTCATTTTTAAGATGAATCATATTATTTTCAAGCAATTGAATCAACTTTTCTTTATTCTCAAAAGCTTCAAAATCATCATCATACTGAGGGGTATGCGGCATAACTTCAGGAAACTCCACCGATAAACCCGCTTTTCGCAATTTCATCAAGCAATGATTTTTCGCCACCATATAAAGCCACGATTTGGGATGCTCCACCTCGTTTTTCTTTAAATCAAGATGCAATTTTTCAAAAATTTCCATAACCGCATCTTCACTATCTGCCAAATTTTTTAAATATTTCATACAAACGCCCAAAATGAGGTGTGAATAACGCCGATACAATTCGCCAATATACCGCGCATCATGGGATGAGCGATAGAGCCGAATGAGAACGATGTCTTCCTGATGGTCGTTTTGCTGAGACATTAATAGTTGCCGTATTTTAAACGGGGTTAATGATTTTTTAATGGAAAAAATGATTTATTTCAAGTCTTAAAAGTAAATGTAATCCTTATATTTAAAAAAGAAATTGTTTTTTTTTACACCTTATATTACTCTAACATTGTTGAATGCTAAATAGTGGTGTGATGGGACACTGATTTTTCTGATGCGACTGATGTTACTGATTTTTTTGCATTTCGATAATATGTAATATCAAAAGAAAAATCAAAAAAAATCAGTCGCATCAGAAAAGTCAGTGTCCCATCACACCATATTCCACGATAAATCTACAATATATCAAACCCATAACGAATAATCATTAAAAATATGACGCCCAGAAACACTTGCCGCACAAATTCATTACCCCTCAGTAAAGCCGCTTTTGAACCGAAAAATGCGCCACTCAAATTGCAAAAAGCCATTGGCAGAGCATACTGCCACATAATATTGCCCGACCAACCGAAGTAAATCACTGCACCCAAATTGGTCGCCAGATTCACCACCTTCGCATGAGCAGATGCCATAAGGAAATCAAAACCGACAACTGAAACGAAAAATAGAATCAAAAAACTGCCTGTGCCAGGTCCTAAAAAACCATCGTAAACGCCGACGATAAAACCGAATAAAATGCAATAAGTGATTGATATTGAATCAGTTACAACCATTTTATTCGATTGCCCAAAATCTTTTTTAATGATTAAATAAGTAAAAACAAGGATGAGCATAACGAAAATAATGGGCTTCACGACTGAGGGGTGTAAAAAACTAATCAGCCTTGCACCAATAAATGCACCGATGCCAGCCGCAATAATTGTGGTCAATAAAACACGCCAATTAAATTTTACTCGCAAAGCATATTGAAAAGAAGACATTGTAGAACCAGCGATAGAGGAGATTTTCGCCGTGCCCATGATGGGCGGAACGGAGATATTGGGCAGCGTGATGAGCAAGGCAGGTGTCTGAATCAAGCCACCGCCGCCAACGATAGAATCAATAAACCCCGCTACAAATGCGAAAAAACACAGCGTCAAAATTTCCATCATGCTTCAACTTTCCGTTAATTCGCACAAAGTTTGTTTTTTTTAGTGTTTAAAACGAATAAAAATTAATTTTTTATTTAAATTTTAAACAAAAAGTTTTAATTTTGATTGTTGATTATATCTAAGGCGAATAATGGGCTGAAGTAATCGCGGAGCGATTGAATGTGAATAACCCTCGATGAAATCGGGGGGATAATGCCAAAGAGAATGTATATAACTGCGGAGCAGTTGAATGTAAAATAGTCAGTCATTGGTCATATTTCACATTCAACTGCTCCGCAGTTAAAGCACCATTTCACTTTAACCCTCCGATTGCATCGAAGGTTATTCACATTCAATCGCTCCGCGATTACTTCAACCCATTATTCGCATGTCTATTAACCTTTACTAATTACTGGTTAAAACGTAATATATCGTTTCAATTTGTAAATGAAATAACCTACATAATTTGGAAATTTTCGAGCAAGATATAAGCGATTATGCAGTGGTGGTATTGCCCATCGCCACGCCCAAACCTTACACCTATCACATACCTGAGGCGTTGCGTGAGAAGGTTCAATTTGGCGTCCGCATAGAGGTGCAATTTGGTGCAGGGCGTGATTTATACGCGGCTTTGGTGATAGAAGTAACGGATAAAAAACCTGATTACGATACCAAGCCTGTTTTGCAAGTCATTGATAATGAACCGATTATAACGGATAAGCAATTGCAATTTTGGAAATGGATGGCTTCATATTATGCCTGTACATTGGGTGAAGTGATGAACGCCGCTTTGCCAACCAATATGAAATTGACCAGCGAAACGCGCATCGTTTTGAATCCCGAACACGACCAAGACTTCTCTCATCTCGATGATAAAGAATACCTCGTAGCCGAAGCTTTAACCATTCAAAATGAGTTGACGATTAAGGATATTCAAAAAATTTTAAATCAAAAAACTGTGTATCCGATTGTCAATCGCTTGCTCATGCACGGCATTTTGGAGTTGAAAGAGGAGTTGATGCAGAAGTATAAACCCAAGATGGTTTCGTACATTAAATTGAAGGAGCCTTATGCATCGGATAAAGAAGGCTATGCTTTAGCAGCCGCTTTTGACTTGGTAAAAAAATCCGATAAACAAACAAATGTGCTTTTAGCTTATGCACAAATCGCTCGAAATCAACCACTTATAAAATGTTCGGACATTTATGAAAAAGCGCAAGTGGATATTAGTGTTTTGCGGGCTTTAGAAAAAAAAGGCATTTTTGAAATTTTTGAACAAGAAGCCAGCCGTGTCGGTGGCTACGACGATGAGCTTTCCGATGCTCAAATTTTGACTGAGCAACAAGCCCAAGCAATCAAAAATATAACAAATTGTTTTGAAAGTCACAATGTTACTTTGCTGCATGGCGTGACGGGTTCGGGCAAAACTCGGGTGTATTTGGAGCTGATTAATGAGGCGATACTGAGGGGGGAGCAAGTGCTGTATTTATTGCCTGAAATTGCGTTATCCACTCAAATAATTATGCGCCTTCAAAAGGTTTTTGGAGACAATATTGCCATTTATCACTCCCGTGTGAATGGGCATGAGCGGGTGGAATTGTGGCAACAAACGCTGGCGGGTAAGCCTGTAATTTTAGGCGTCAGGTCGAGCCTTTTTTTACCTTTTAAAAACCTCAAATACATCATTGTTGATGAAGAACATGACTCATCATTCAAGCAACATGACCCCAATCCACGCTATAATGCACGGGATTCGGCTATTTATTTAGCCAATTTATATGGTGCAAAAGTGTTGCTCGGCACAGCGACCCCCTCAGTAGAAACGTACTTTAATGCTCAGCAAAATAAGTATGGTTTGGTAGAAATGGCGGCGCGTGTGGGCAATGTCGAAATGCCTGAAATCATGATTGTGGACAGCCGCGATGAGATGAAAAAACGCACCATGTCGGGCAATTTTTCAAGCCGATTAATTGAGGAATTGAAGGCGGCTTTGGCTCGAGGTGAACAGGCTATTTTGTTTCAAAATCGAAGAGGTTACGCGCCTACGATGGCGTGCGGCACGTGCGATTGGACAAGCGAATGTAAGAACTGCGACGTGAATTTGACCTACCATAAATTCTCAAATAACCTCAGTTGTCACTACTGCGGCTACTCGATTCGGCTGCCAAAAGAATGCCCTGCTTGCGGCTCTAAAACATTGAATATCAAGGGTTTCGGTACAGAACGCATTGAAGACGAGTTGAAAATTCACCTGCCCGATGCGAAGATTGGGCGCATGGATTTGGACACTTCTCGTACCAAAACAGCCCACTCAAAAATCATCAACGACTTCGAGGAAAAGCGCATCGAAATCCTCATCGGGACTCAAATGGTGACCAAGGGTTTGGACTTTGAAAACGTGGGTTTGGTAGGCGTTTTGAGTGCTGATAACCTCCTCCGTTTCCCCGATTTTAGAGCCACCGAACGAGCGTTTCAACTCATGATGCAGGTGAGCGGCAGGGCAGGACGCAAGCATAAACGAGGCAGGGTAATTATTCAAACTTTTAATGTAAAACACCCCATTTTGAAAGATATAATTGAGAACAATTACCTCCATTTTTTCAACAGAGAAATAGCAGAGCGTAAAAATTTCGTTTACCCGCCTTACTATCGCTTAATCGGCATCAGTTTGAAGCATAAAAAACCCGATGTTCTGAAAAATGCCGCCAAAGTTTTCACCGCTATTGTGAAAGAAAAATTGGGCAGCCGCGTGAGCGGACCCGCCGTTCCGCAAGTGGAGCGTGTGAACACCTATTTTATTTTAGATTACTTGATTAAAATAGAAAAAGATGCAAAAACGATAGCCTTAGTGAAAGAAATTATTGCTTTTGCAACGCATGAGATGCAAAATACTGAGGGGTACTCGAATGTGCGGGTAAGTGTGGATGTGGATCCGTATTGAGTTAACGAAATAAAGCAAATTTGATGATAAAAAGTCCATTACGCTACCCGGGAGGGAAAAGTAGAAGTGTTGAACGCATTGCGTCGCTGATTCCTCAATTTGATGAATTTCGAGAGCCTTTTGTAGGTGGTGGTTCTGTTTTTATACATTTAAAACAAAAATATCCCAATAAAAAATATTGGATAAATGATATTTATCAGGCACTTTTTAAGTTTTGGGAAATGAGTCAATGCAATGTAAAAAATGTCATTGAGCAAGTATTAATATGGCGGGAGGAATACCCAATTGGAAAAGAATTACATAAATTTTTAAGTGATAATATACTGAATTTCAATGATTTAGAAAAGGCTGCGGCTTTTTTCATCTTTAATCGAATCACTTTTTCAGGAACAACAGAAGCAGGCGGATTTTCAGAACAGGCTTTCAAAGGGCGTTTTACTGATTCAAGCATAGAGCGTTTAAAACCAATTGAGAATATATTGAGAAACGTAAAAGTGACGAACGATGATTTTCAAAAAGTCATAGAAGCGGAGGGAGAAAATGTTTTTATTTTCTTAGACCCGCCTTATTTTTCAGCGACAAAATCAGCTTTGTACGGTAAAAATGGTAATTTACATAAATCATTTGACCATGAAAGATTTGCCGAATCTTTAAAAAATTGCCCTCATAAATGGCTAATTACTTACGATGACAGCCCATTTATTCATCAACTTTTCCCGTTTGCTCATATCACCCCTTGGCAATTGACCTATGGAATGCGCAACGTTAATAAGGATTCTGACCAGAAAGGAGAGGAGTTATTTATATCTAATTATCCACTTTTCGTTGAGCAAAAACAGGAATTAAGGCTGTTTGCGGAAGATGGCTTGCCTTATGAAAAGGGATGAATTTTGAAATGCAAAATACTGAGGGGTACTCGAATGTGCGGGTGAGTGTGGATGTGGATCCGTATTAATTAGAGTCTTTTGTCAAGTCCTTTCTCTAAGATAGACTCCATATTTGTGATATATCCTTATTAAACGATTCATTTGGAACTTTTTCAATGTCAATTAATTTGGCAGGAAAAGAAATAATAAAAACTGTACCTTCATTTTCCACAGATTCAAATCGAATGGTGCCTTCGTATTTATCAATTATTTGCTTGCATATTGCCAGCCCGATACCTGTTCCTTCATACTCAGCAGAGCGGCTCAATCTTTGAAATAAGCGGAATATTTTATCACTGTATTCCAACTTCATTCCAATACCATTGTCTTTAACTTCGACAATGTATTGCTCATTTTTAATTTTCCCTTTTATCTGAACCTTTGGTTTTTTGTTATTGAACTTGATAGAATTACTGATTATATTTTGGAAAAGTTGAGTGAGGTGTACACGACTAATTTTGAGATGTGGTAAGTGACCCACCATCTCAATGTCGGCATCTTTTTCTGATATGATGTTTTGTAAATTATATTGAACATCGTTTAAAATCTGCGAAAGTAGGGTAGATTGTTTGACCTCTTCCATGTCAGAAGCCACTGTTGAATACTCTAATAAAGCGGAAATAAGGCTTTCCATTCTTTTGACGCCAATGATAACAAAGTTCATGTATTCACTTGCTTCGGGTGGCAGAAGTTTGGCATATCGCCTATTAATAATGCTTACAAAATTGCTAATGCTGCGTAAAGGTTCTTTTAAATCATGCGCTGAGGCATAGGCGAATTGTTTTAATATTTCATTTGATTTTTCCAAACGATCATTTTTCAATTCTATCTCTATATTTTTTTGAGATAGAAGCTTGTTGTTTCTATTTTTTTGTCGAATATAATAAAAAATAAAAATTGAAGAAAAAACAGTAAATAAAGCAACAGAAAGCAAATAAATATAAGTCCTGTTTTGGCTAATTTGAAGTGCTTGAATCTCTTTTTGACTTTTTTCAAGATTGATTTTATATTCAATTTCCGATTTTTCTGTATTGTATTTATACTGAACCTCAGCTATTTTTTTTGATTTATCTTCATTAAAAATAGAATCTTTATACATTTCAGCTATTTTGATATGTTTTAAAGCGGCGTCATAGTTACCTGTTTGTTCAAAAAAATCTGCTAACCCTAAATTACTTTTTTGAACAAGGTCTATAAAACCTCTTTTTATGGACATTCTAAGGCTTTTATAAAAGGCATCTGCTGCTTGATTAGGTCGGTTCGTTTTCAAATAAAGATGACCAAGGGAGAGAGATAATTTAGGCTGCTCATAAAAATCAAGATAATTACTATATTTAAAACAACGATTAAAAGCTTGTTCAGCATTTTTATATTGTGCCATTTTAGTATATACATCTGCCATAAAACTTAGCGTGCTGGCAATCATCCATTTATCACCTGTTTTTTCAGAATATTTTAAAGCTTTTTGATGGTAAGAAATCGCTTCTAAATATTTTTTTTCTGCATTTAAAACTTGACCATAAGCATTTAACACAAAATCTAAGCGTATGGAATCTTTTGTACTGATAACCAAATCATACCCTTTTTGCAGAAATGAATATGCTAATTTATAATTTTTCGCCTGCATATAAACAGTTGATATATTCACTTGAGCGAAGATGACCCCCTCAGTATGATTTCTTTTTTCTGCTATTTCTTTTGAAAGTAAATGAAATTCAATCGCTTTATCAAACTCATTTATTGAACCATTCAACGTGCCCAGACCTGTATAAACATATTCCACTATTTCTAAATCATTGATCTTAATAGCTAAATCTAATGCGTGTTGATAATATTCTCTTGTTATTTCATATTTAGATAATTTTTTATTTATAATTGCCCAGTCAAGATAAACATCTAATTTAGAAGAATTAGGTAAGTAATCCTGTAATGTCAACGCTTTTTCATACCATGAATATGCTTCCGTCAAGCGATTATTATTCTCATAGATAATACCCACAGTCCGATAAGCACTAAATAAAAAATTATTGTTTTTGAGAGTATATGCTAAACTGAGCGCATTTTTAGCTTGAGAAAGGGCTTTAGGAAAATTTATGGTAGAGTTATCTTGAGCAGTATTTAGAAGATCTTTTATTTTAGTAGAATCCTTTTTAAAATCACTATTAGCACACCTCTGCTTTCCCATATTCATGAAAAAACAAAAAAAGATTAACAAAAAATGGAAAATCACAGAGTTTTGAGTGCGCATTCTTGCAGTAGAATGTGTGTTATTAAAAAAAATAGAACTTCAAAAGGAAACCATTTGAAGTTCTATGTACCGAGACAAATTAATTCGCTTTCATTCATCATGAATTATTTTATCCATTAAATAGTTGGATAATAAAATGTGATGAAAAACTGAGGCATGAATTTAACCTTTGCAACGTTTTGGGTCAGTAGGACTACCACAGCCGCCTTTAATTACGAGTAATTGCTGAGTTGACAATTTTTCTCCTTTTGCCAATAGGTCTTTCAAATCTTGAATAGAATTTTTCATTTACTAAGTTTTTTAATTAGTTAAAAATTGTTATTGTTAATTCGCTTTATTCAATCATTACGTTTTTACACGGTAAAATGTATAACTTATTTGAGTTGATTTATTTCCCTCTTTTATTACTCAAATATAGGTGTGCTCAAAATTATATGCTTAACCGTAAATGCTATTTAGTGACAATGTATTTTTATTACATTAAGGATTAGTATATTTATAACCTATTAATAAACAGTTCATAGAAAAGATAATTTACATGCTTAAAAGAAAGAATTTTGACTTGAATCCGTAGCCTATTTTTTATAAAATTATTGCATTTATGTAATTGATTATCAATTAGTTGTATAATAAAAGCCTTCGATTCTTACCCTATTCAGTATAAATTATAAAAAATGAAAGACCGATGATACCCCTCAGTATCATCGGTCTTTTAGTAAACACTTTTCTAATAATTTAAGCCATCTTTAGAGCCATCTTTGAAGATGTTTTATCTGTTTCGACTAATTTGATAGGAAAGGAAAGTATAAAAGTAGTACCTACATTTTCTATGGATTTGAATTGAATAGTGCCTTCATATTTATCAACTATTTGTTTACATATTGCCAATCCAATACCCGTGCCTTCATGTGTAGAACGGTTTAACCTTTGAAATAAAAGAAATATTTTGTCACTATATTCTTCTTTCATGCCAATACCGTTATCTTTTATTTCGAGAATATATTGCGCATTTTCAACTCTTCCTCTTATCTGAACAAGTGGTTTTTCGTCACTAAATTTTATAGCATTTCCAATTAAATTCTGAAAAAGTTGAGTTAAATGTAATCGACTAATTTTAAGTATAGGTAAATAGCCTAAATGCTCAATGATGGCTTTTTTTCCTAAAATAATACTGTTAAGGTTGGCGTTGACATCTTGCAATACATCTACAAGAGGCGTTAGTTGATGAGGGTTTTCTTCATCAGAGGCAAGTGTCGAATATTCTAACAAAGCAGCAATGAGGCTTTCCATCCTTTTGACACCTACTACTACAAAGTTCATATACTCGCTCGATTCTGGTGGCAATAATTGTGTATATTTCCTATTAATAATACTTACAAAACCACTAATGCTCCTCAAAGGTTCTTTCAAATCATGCGCTGAAGCATAAGCAAATTGTTGTAATACTTCATTCGATTTTTCCAAACGACTATTTTTCAATAGAATTTCAATATTTTTTTGAGATAAAATAGCATTGTTTTTATTTTTTTGTTTGATATAAGAAAGAGAAAACATAAACACAGCACATAATAAAATAGATACTAAAGAAAGTACAATTCGGTTTTGATTCAAATTAAGCGCTTGAATTTCTTTCTCGCTTTTTGCTACATTAAGTTTATGTTCAGCTTCTGCTTTGCTCATATCAAATTTATATTGAGCTTCCGCAATACGCTTTATTTTATCACCATTAAAAATCGAATCTTCATAAATTTTAGCTATTTTCATATGTTTTAATGCCCTTTTGCTATCTCCCAATTGTTGATAGACATCCACTAATCCTCTATTTGCTTTTTGGATTAGGTCAATAAAACCTTTATTGGATGCTAAATTAAGGCTTTTATTAAAAGCACTTGCCGCTTCTGATGGTCGTTTAGTTTTTAGATAAAAATTGCCAATTGAAAAATATAAATTAGGCTGTTCATAAAAATCAAAGTAACTGCTGTATTCAAAACATTTTTTGAAAGTCTTTTCAGCATTGTCATATTGTTCTATCTGGGTATAAACATCCGCCATTAAACCCAAAGTTTGCGCTATCATGGCTTTATTATTGAGTTGTTCGCAATATTTTAATGCCTTTTGGTGATATAAAATCGCTTCACTGTATTTTTTTTCAGCGTTTAATGCTTTGCCATAGATGTTTGAAATATGAGCAATACGCATAGTATCTTTAAGGACAAAAGCTAAATCATATCCTTTTTCAAGAGAATTATAAGCTAATCTATAATTTTTTGATTGTGTATAGACGGTTGCAATATTGACATATGCCGAAATCACCCCCTCAGTATTTTTTCTTTTTTCTGCAATTTCTTTTGACTGTAAATGAGAGTCAATTGCTTCATCAAAATTACCCAATGCACCATTTAATGTACCTAAACCTGAATAAACAAATTCTACCATTTCTAAATCATTCACTTCATAAGCTAAATTCAATGTACGTTGATAATAATCTTTGGTAATATTATATTTTGATAATTTTTTATTGATAATTGCCCAATCCAGATAAATATCTAATTTAAGATTAACAGATACTAAATCTTGCATTGCCAAAGCTCTTTCATAACATGAATATGCCTCAGTCAAACGATTATTTTCTTCATAAATATTTCCTTGAGTTCGATAAACACTAAATATAAGTTTGCTTTCTTTAAGGGCAAGTGCTAAATTAAGGGCAATCTGAGTTTCTGAAATAGCCTGTGGAAAGTTTTTTAATGAATTATTTTGTGCTGATATTAGAACATTTCTTACATGGGTAGAATCTTTTTGGAAATCAATACTGCTACACCTTTGCTCTTCCATATTCATGAAAAAGGAGAAGGTAATTAGGGAAAAATGATAGATAGTAGAAGAATTGCAAGCAAGCATTATTGTTGAAGAATTTTGGGTGTCTAAAATAAAAATAGAACTTCAAAAAAGAGACCATTTTTGAAGTTCTATGTAATCAGTTGAACCTACTTTCGTAATAATAAGGAATATTTGGGCTGATGCCGTTTACCTTATTTTTAGTAAGTACAGCGTTTAGGGTCGCTAACAGTACCACATCCGCCTTTAATAGCAGCTAATTTTTCATTTGATAATTTTTCTCCTTTTGTTAAAAGGCTTTTCAACTCTTGAATAGAATTTTTCATTGTTTAAATTTTTTAATTAGTTAAAAATTGTTTTTGATAATTCGCTTAAAATTATAGTCAAGCACATTATTTCTTTTAGATTGAACTATGTTGCTTTGACTGTTACACAAATATAAATCTGGTAGTGACCGAAATTTGCATATAAAAACATATTTCGTGACACACCTTATTCCTTAAATTAAAATTTAAATACTTTTATATTCAATTGATAACCAAATCATACAAATATTACTATTAATATTTAAAAATTAATTGAATGACTTAAAACCGTAGAACCATTTTTCCTTCATTTTTTAATTATAATTCATACACTTGAAATATGAACTCAATTACTTTAGTCAAAGAAATTATTGCTTTTTCGACGCATAAGATACAAAATACTGAGGGGTACTCGAATGTGCGAGTAAGTGTGGATGTGGATCCGTATTGAGATTGTTTTTATAATAAAAAATAAATTTCAAAGAATAAAAAAAGCGATTATTCTCTTATGGAGAAAACCGCTTTTTTTATACATAATTTAGAACTTTGTTTTGCCAAACTATTGGAGAGATTAATGTGAAATAGAAATAGATTTAGTAAAATCTTTTTTATCTTTTGACACTATTCGAATCATATATTGTCCAGAAATTGCAGTAGATATATCTATTTTAACTATATCTTGAGTCACGTGGTGAAAATTTTTTGTTTGCAAAAGTTGACCAAGATTATTATATAAATAAATGGTAGCAGGATTATCCTTGTATTCACTAAGGTCAATGTTCAATTCCGAATCCGTTGGATTGGGGAATATATTAACAAGTTCAGCTTGGTTAAAGTTAACTTTTTTTACTTCTGAATAACTGAAAGTACCATCACTAAAAACGACTTTAATGCGGTAAAAGTTATCACCAATAAGCGGGGTGTTATCATACTCAGTGTAAGTTTTTATACCTGTTGCTTCTTGAATATGCGTATGAGCACTTGAATTGGTATTGATACTATTGACTATTTGGAGGTCTTCAAACTCATTTGAAGTGTTATTTAATCTTTGAATAACGAAATAGTCATTTTGATAACCATTGTTAAATATCCACTGAATTGTTGAGCGTTTGTAATCTGCTACTGCATCCATTGCCAATATGACTGGCGATGTAAGCTTCAAAGCAGTTGATGATTTCACTACAAGTTTACGCATCATATCGTGGTCTTCATGAGAAAGAATATGGCAATGCCAAACATATTCTCCAACTCGGTCAAATTTAGCCACTATTCTCATAACCTGCCCTGGCAATAATATCTCTGTGTCTTTCCAACCATTTTGGTCGGGTGTGTAATTGGTCGGTTGCCCTTGCAAGGCTATACTATTTAATTTAAATCCAATTCCTGCCTTACCATTATGTAGTATTTGAGTTTTTTGATTTAAGGTATAGTTAAAGTTTTGTTTGCTCAAAATTTGAAAAGATACAAGATGTAAATGTACAGGATGGGCATCAGCGGTGGTATTATAAATTTCCCATACTTCTGTATCATTCAAATTGACAATTTCTGTAGTAGGGTCATGCCAAGTTAATGAGCCATCATTCACATTCGTAGGTTCATAAATCCCTAACATTGGCAAAATTCTACCCAAGTCATCTGAGCCTTCAAAAAGGGCGACCTTTCTTGTTTTTTGAGGGGCACCCAAAGCTTTGATTGCACCCAAAGTAGGGCGTAAGTTTGTAGCGGTTGTTATATTAACATCTGCAATTTTTGCATTTAAAGATTGATTGACTCGAAACTGCATGATTTGACCTGTTGTGGCAGGGTCAGATATGGGGGAAGCAGGATTGCCATAAGGTGCATCAGGCCCTGTATTGAGGAGTGTTATAGTTTGTCCCTTCATTGTTGCGAAATCAACAATAATGTCGGCACGCTGACCCGGCCCAAGAGTCAATTGAGTGAGAGATTTTGGATTGTTCAATTTGCCATCATCAGTTCCTATTTGTAGAAAAGAAGATTTGTTAGACAAACTAAAAACGTAGAAACGAGAGTCAGAACCATTTAAAAGGCGTAAACGATATTTACGCGGCTCTACATCCATATATGGCCAGACCATACCATTGACCAGTATGAAATTGCCAAAGAACTCTGGCATACCACTGGGTGTTGGTGATGTCGGTGTAGGAGGAGCTGAAGGTAAATACAATTGTCCATTGCTGTCAAACATTCTATCGCTTACGATTAGTTCTCTGTCATAAGCGTTTCTTGGTAAACTCAAAGAAGCATCATTAGCATCGTTTAATATATATGCGCCGGCTAAACCTGCATAAACATTTAACCGCGTGATACCTAAAGCGTGATCATGATACCATAGCATAGTACCCTCTTGTGTATTATCGTACTGATATACTTTTTTTACCCAAGCTATGCCTTTTTCAGCATAGCCAGGTGTGTACCAGGCATCTGATTCTCCATCACTTGCTGCCTCTGAATGTCCACCATGTAAATGCACAACTGCAGGAATACCCGTTTTAGGAGCAGCTTTATGATAAGTAAGATCTACGGGTACTAAATGTGTTGTAGGTAAATTGTTAATCCATTCTACATTAGCCACACTATTGCTGTTAGCGACAAGAGTTGGACCAGGAAATGAGACTTGTCCAGGGTTCTTTCCGTAACCCCACACAGTTGTTTTTAATTGTGTTTTTGATGAGCTGATTAACCCAAGCCATTGCTTTGTTTGACCCATTTGAATGGTTGTAGTGGCTGACCCTATATTGATTTTAGTAGGGATTGGAACGGGGTTCAGATACTTTGGCTGAGTTAATGGGTCGAGTAAGACCGTTTGAGCAGACAAAAAAGTGCCTATAAAGACACTTGATAGTAGTAAATAAAAACTTTTCATAAATTAGAGAAGGTTTGGTTAATAAATAGGATTTTTTTGAAAAAAACTTATACTTCTTTCGATATACTGAGGGGTGGTATATCAATATTAGATTCATTGTGTTAGCAAACATGACTTTTGGTTTTTTTGATTAATCAAGAAAAACTGTAATCACAGGACACCAACATTTAGAAATTAAGGAAAGATAAATTAGATCGGAAATGATAATTTAAAAAAGATGTCATAATCGGAAAGAAAAGATATAATGACCTGCAAACTTAAATTTTATTCTTGTTTATTCTTAATAATTTGCGGGTAGTTACTAAAAAAAATATTAAAAATATATAAAAACGGTATGGTATAGTTGCTAAATATTTTACATAAATTTAAACTTTAAAGGTTACATTTTCTAAAGCTTTTCTTATTGAGTGTTTGTAACTCAATAAAAAAAATTCAGATAAACTCTCACTTTATACTTTTGTAACTATTAAGCGTCTATCTTAATTAATAATTGAAATTGAAGAACAATGACCTATCCCGTTACCTTTTTTAATATCCATTTGCATGTTTTTTTTGAAATTCTATCCTACACGATAGGCTTTCAATACTACCTTTATTTACGAAAAAAATCGACAGATTTAATTGGCGATAGCGATAGATTGTGGATATTTATTGGGGCGGCGGCAGGGGCATTTTTAGGTTCGCATGTACTTGGTATTTTTGAAAAACCTTTACCCCCTCAGTTGTTCAATGAAAATGGTGTGCAAAATAGCCTTTTGTATTTCATGGCAAATAAAACGGTGGTTGGCGGCTTTTTGGGAGGTTTAATAGGGGTTGAATTAACAAAAAAAATGATTGGGGTGAACACTTCCTCAGGCGATTTAATGACTTTTCCTTTACTACTCGGTTTGATAATCGGACGCATCGGTTGTCATTTGGAAGGGCTTGAAGATGGTACTTTCGGCAAGCCAACCACATCTCTTTTCGGAATGGATTTGGGCGATGGTATTTGTAGGCATCCGACCAATTTATACGAAATAGTTTTCCTCATAACTCTTTGGCTCTCAATAGTTTATGTAGATAAAACATACCCCCTCAGTAATGGCAGTCGTTTTAAAATATTTTTGATAAATTATTTAATTTTTCGTTTCTTTATAGAGTTTTTGAAACCTGTTTATGTTCATCCGATGGGTTTGTCGAGTATTCAGTTGGCGGCTTTGGGCGGAATTGTTTTCTATTTAATACTCTATTTCAAAACCTTAGGAAACCGCAAAATTCAAAATGTTAAATTTAAAATGTAAAAGTGTCGAATTATGCCCGAACGTCCATATATCTACTACGATTTCACCCTCAGCCTTTGCTCCACTTGCCTCAAAAGGGTGGATACGAAAATAGTTTTTCAAGATGAAAAGGTGTTTATGTTGAAAAATTGCCCGACGCATGGGCGCGAAAAAGTGCTGATTGCAACCGATATTGAGTATTATCGCAGCATTCGGAACTATGCCAAACGCAGTGAAATACCCCGCCGTTTTAACACCGAAACGCATTTTGGATGCCCCTACGATTGTGGACTCTGCCCCGATCATGAGCAACATTCGTGCTTGACGGTGGTGGAAGTGACAGACCGTTGCAACCTAACTTGCCCGACTTGTTACGCTATGTCGTCGCCACATTACGGGCGGCATCGGACGTTGGAAGAAATTGAAAAAATGCTGGATACGGTGGTGAAAAATGAAGGCGAGCCAGATGTGGTGCAAATTAGTGGCGGCGAACCCACGATTCATCCACAGTTTTTTGAAATTTTAGATATGGCTAAAACGAAACCGATTCGGCATTTAATGTTGAATACCAATGGAATACGCATTGCAAAAGATATTGATTTTGTAGAAAGGCTGGCTTCCTACATGCCCGATTTTGAAATCTATCTGCAATTCGATTCTTTTAAGCCTGAAGCCTTAAAAATACTGAGGGGGTCGGATTTGACGGATATTCGGAAGAGAGCGATTGAAAATTTGAACAAATTTAATTTGTCAACCACGCTGGTTGTCACCTTGAAAAAGGATTTGAATACAGATGAAATTGGTGAAATCATTGAATATGCCTTGAAACAACCTTGCATTCGAGGGGTTACTTTTCAGCCAATTCAGGTGGCAGGGCGCAACGATAATTTTGATCCCACCACCGACCGTTACACGCTCACGGAGGTGCGACAAGCCATTATTGACCAGACGAATATTTTTTCAGAAGCCGATATTATCCCAGTTCCCTGCAATCCTGATGCTTTGGCAATGGGCTATGCCTTGAAAGTGGAAGGCGAAGTTTTTCCTTTGACGCGTTATATCAATCCACAAGATTTGTTAGATAATTCAAAAAATACCATCATTTATGAGCAAGATGAACGGCTTCAAAAACACATGGTTGAGTTGTTTTCAACTGGCAATTCCGTCGAGTGTGCGACTGATGAATTGAAATCTATCATGTGCTGCCTGCCTCAAATTCAAGCACCGAACTTGGGCTACGATAATCTATTCCGCATCATCATTATGCGGTTTATTGATGCCTATGATTTTGATGTGCGAGCTATCAAAAAATCATGTGTTCATATCGTGAATAAAGATTATAAAATCATCCCGTTTGAAACGATGAATTTATTTTATAGAGATAATAAAATAGAGATTTTGGAAGAGTTACGAAAATGATGAATGATGACTTTTTTGTAAAATATTGATTATCAATGTTTTATGGTATTATAGCACGCTAAAAATAACTTATTGAAAT
>JAYTUY010000142.1:0-1764 GCA_043744275.1 Saprospiraceae bacterium | reverse complement strand
AAATGTCCTAAAATTCACAGTATTTTCAAAGAACGCTAAGGCGGTTTCAACTTTATGTCCCAAGGGTAGTACATAACTTTATGTCGCACCACAAATTTCCAAAAGAACAACTCCTTGCCGCATTCGGTAAACCCGACCATCCATCAGTGGAATATGAAGTTCTTTTTAACCGCTATCAAGCAGCATTGGCGTCAAATCTCGTTGCGCCACCTGCATTTACACCTCAAATTAAGGAAGGAGATACTGAAGCCTCTGTATTGCAACTCTTTGATAATCAACACTTTAGCCTAATTGAAAGCATGAAAAACTTCACTGAATCAGAATTGGATGAATATCAACTGCCCCATCCCGCCTTAGGCAATTTGACCATGAGGGAGATATTATCTTTCACCATTTTCCATATCGAACACCATACTCGGACGATTGCTAAGATTGTGGATAATGTGAAAGTGGTTTAGTTTTTTGATTTTTATTGCGTATTTATGCGAATAATGGGTTGAAAATGCCTTTAGGCATATAACATCGGTAGAAAGTGTCGAAAAATCTGTTGTAAGTCCCAGAGGGACGATATATTTAATGATGAATATATCGTGGCTACGCCACTTTAAGGTACTTTTGATTTGTTTTCTACCGATATACCATGCCTAACGGCATCATTAACCCATTATTCGCATTATTTATAAGAAAATACTGAGGGGTAGTGAACTTATTTTTTCATTGACAGTTTTCACTGCATTTAGGGAGGACGTGGTATTCAAATTCACCAAATGATTTTGTAGTTTCACCCGTAGCAGGATTGCGAATAGACGCATTTACTTTAATAGTTTTTAAACCTGTCGTTTTTTCTGTTTTTGAGTAGTAAGCTACACCATCTTTAATAGAGAGGTCTTGATTATTAACAGTAAATGATAATCCAGTTCCTGGATTTCTACTGTACTCTGATAAGAAAATATCTGCTTCAAATTTTTCACCTTCTATCAATACAGCTTTTTTAGGGGCAACAACTACATGAAACATCGATTCACGTATTTCAACAATAAAGCCTACTTTGTCAAGAAAGTAATTTAAATAAACAAGTTCATCCAATTTGATTTGATTTTTGAGTAATGAGAAATTTGTTGAAGGATGACTCATAAAGCATTTCCAAAAATTATCATTTTGAACTGTTTTCATTAAGCTACATTGTCCTATTAATATTGAACTGTCTATTTTATCATCAACAAAAACAGCTTTTTTTGAAAGAATACTCAATGAATCTCTTAAATCGTTCAAATTTATAGTCTCATTCATTTTAACCTTATTTTCAAATTTGTCAATGAAATTTGAAGCCGATTGAAATAATATACTTTTTACTTTTGAAGCCTTATTAAAATGTCCATATTTTTCAGGATTCGTTGAATAATTCTTTTCAATTTGATTACCAATGTATTCTGAATTGCTTCTCAATACTTCATTATCGCTCTTCAATACTTGATCCACTTGACTAAATATGAAGCGAGCTTCAGTCGTTTTCGACCACAACTGAAAGCCTAAAATACCAATAATGGTTAAATAAATACCGTGAAGCCAAAGGTTTTTCATAGGAAAGAGTTGATTGTTTAATAAAAAAAGGATTGCTTTTTATTAACGATTACTTTGAAAAACTGATACGTTTTATTTTAATTTTAACAGATTGTACCCCCCTCAGTATTTGGCGTTAAAAAAGGGTTTTGAAAAGGGTTTAGTAAACGGCAATTATTTTTTTCAAAAAATAATTGCCGTTTA
>JAYTUY010000141.1:0-21407 GCA_043744275.1 Saprospiraceae bacterium | reverse complement strand
TTACACTTAGACCCCAATAGTTTTGTCCTGTTTCATTCTTTATTCAACAATTTTTAAACCATAGTAGCTTTTTTCCTAATTTAACAATGTCAAGGTATTTCTTTCGCGATATGAAAAGTTTTGAATTTTTATCTGAAAAAATTTTTCCGCAAATTATCGACAATAAAGTAGAAGGCCAAACCATCCGTATGTGGGTAGCGGGCTGTAGCACAGGCAAAGAGGCATATTCTATAGCCATTGCCTTGAAAGAAATTATAGATGACCGACCTATAAAAGTGCAAATATTTGCTACTGATATCAGTGAGCCAGCTATTGCCAAAGCTCGAAGCGGTATTTACCAACAAAATGATGTAGAGGGATTGAGCTACGAACGCCTCAATGAATTTTTTACTAAATCTGGAGACACTTATCAAGTTAATAAAAGTATACGGGATATGTGCATATTTTCTGTACACAATTTTTTGAAAGATCCGCCCTTTAGTAAATTAGATTTTATTAGTTGCCGCAATGTTCTTATTTATATGGAAGGTTATCTTCAAAAAAAAGCACTCACTACGTTCCATTATTCGTTAGCTACTGAGGGGTTATTGTTTCTCGGCAAATCAGAAACATTTAGCAATGTATCGGATCTTTTCACGATTGCCTATAAAAATGAAAAATTATTTGTCCGAAAAGAAGCACCTAACAAAATGTTGTATATATCCAATAGATACAACGAGCGTCAAATGAAATCTGATAATATTATTCCAAGTATAGACATCACTCGAACTGATTTTAAAAAAACCACCGATGATATTGTGCTTAATAAATACAGTGTTTCTGGAGTATTGGTCAATGAGGCTATGGACATTGTATATTTTCGAGATTACACTGGCAATTATTTAGAGCTATCACCTGGCAAGCCGAGTCTCAATTTGTTTAAGTTGGCAAAAGACGGCTTGTCTTTTGAATTGCGCAATATTTTGCATAAAGCGCATAGTAATGGAACAGCGAGCATCAGAGAAAATGTTTCTTTTCAGATGAATGGAAAAATGCATCAAGTGACTTTAGAAGCCATCCCTGTGCAACATATCATAGAACCACATTATTTAATACTTTTTCATGAAGAACTTCCTTTAAATCCATCATCACCTGAAACAAGAAAAAAAACAAAAACAAATAAAACAAAAATAACCGATCATGATATCAAAATACAGAATTTAGAACAAGAGCTTTCTTTAGCTCGTGAGGATATGCGAAGCATCACCGAAGAGCAGGAAGCTGTTAATGAAGAATTGCAGAGTGCCAATGAAGAATTGCTCAGCGGCAGTGAAGAATTGCAGAGTTTAAACGAAGAACTCGAAACCAGCAAAGAAGAATTACAAAGCACCAATGAAGAACTGATTGTAGTCAATCAGGAAATAATTAATTGGAATGAGCAATTTAAATACGAAAAATTGTATGCTGAAGGGATTGTGGAGACGATGCGCAATCCATTGCTTGTGCTGACTAAAGACCTACAAGTCAAATCTGCCAATAATTCGTATTACAAAACTTTCTTGACAAATGAATCTGAAACCGTCGGCAAATCAATTTATGAATTAGGGAATAAGCAATGGAATATTACAGCTCTTAAAACCCTGCTTGAAAATATTCTTCCTAAAAAAAACCTGATGCATGATTTTGAAGTCACCCACACTTTTTCAAATATTGGAGAAAGAAGTATGTTGCTGAATGCTCGTGAATTGATTAAATATAATGATGCGGAAAAATTAATTCTCCTTGAGATAAATGATATTACGGCTGAAAAACAAGCTTTGAATGACATATTGAAACTGAATGAATCTCTTAGAATAAGTGAAGCGCGTTATCACTTATTGGTAGAAGAGATTCAAGATTATGCTGTGCTCTATTTGAGTTTAAAAGGCACCATTGAAAATTGGAATAAAGGGGCTGAAAAAATAAAAGGCTATCAAGCTGAAGACATTGTTGGCAAAAACTTTTCAATATTTTATACACAGCAAGAACAAGCCGATGGTTTACCTGAACGGTTATTGAAAACAGCCATACAAACAGGTAGAGCTTTTCATGAAGGCTGGCGTGTGCGCAAAGATGGATCTCTATTTTGGGGTAGTGTCATTATCACCACTGTCCAGAATAAAAACAATGATATCATAGGATTTTCAAAAGTAACGCACGACCTGACAGAAAGAAAAGAGTCTGAAGATATATTAAAATCGCAAACCGTTGAATTGGCAGAAAAAAACAAAGAATTAGAATTGATAAACGTTGAATTGAATAGTTTTGCCTATGTTTCAAGCCATGATCTGCAAGAACCTTTGCGTAAAATTCAAGCCTTTACTACCAGACTTTTAGAAAAAGAAACCGATAATCTATCTCAAAATGGTAAGGATTATTTTAGGCGAATTCAAGAAGCTGCTCAAAGAATGCAAAATCTTATTGAAGATTTGCTTGCTTTTTCGCGCATCAGCTCTCATGAAAGAAAGTTTGAAATAATAAATCTTTTTGAAATGGTGAAAGAAATAAAAAGAGATTATAGAGAAGAGTTAGTACAAAAGAAGGCAACAATAGAGGTTGACCAAACGTGCCAAGCTAAGGTTATTGTCTTTCAATTTCGTCAACTCCTTCAAAATTTAATCAGTAATTCATTAAAATTTTGCCGTCCTGAAGAAGACCTTATTATTAATATTAAATGTGTCATTGAAGAGAATATAGAATTAAATGATGAAAATTTTTCACCTGAAAATAAATATTGCCACATTACTTTTTCAGACAATGGTATTGGGTTCGAGCCTGAATACAATGAAAGAATTTTTGAATTATTCCGACGACTTCATGGTAAAAATGAATATACAGGCACAGGCATAGGACTGGCTATCGTGAAAAGAATAGTTGAAAATCATCATGGCATCATCACAGCTAAAGGCGAACTTGATAAAGGTGCAACTTTTGATATTTATATTCCTGTTGATTAAATATTTAAAATAAAATTTATTTATAAAATAATCATTATCAAATAGTTATGACTCAATTCTTAGGGTTACGGACTGTTATTTATAAAGTAGGCAACATTGCAAAAGCGAAAGCTTTTTATAACAAATTGTTAGGCTTTCAACCTTATTTCGACCAGCCTTTTTACGTCGGCTTCAACGTGGCAGGCTACGAACTCGGCTTACAACCCGACGATTTTACAGGCAGAACGGCTGATAATGTAGAAACATATTGGGGTGTAGAAAATATTGAAGCAAGCTATGCGCAAATGCTACTTGATGGCGCAACCCCTAACACAGCCCCTCAAAATGTCGGCGACGATATATTTGTAGCCACCGTCAAAGACCCGTGGGGCAATTTGATAGGTATCATTCAAAATCCACACTTTAAATAATTAGGAATGTTTAATTAGGAATTAGGAATGCACAAAACGTTGAAAATCAATGTATTGCACATTCCTAATTCCTAATTCCCTACTGAGGGGGGTGCTTGAATTCTGGAAAGTGTACGCCAAGCGAGAAAAGCACTGGTCAAACTCAGCACTGAACCTGCTAAAAACGGCGCACCTGCAAAATGAATAGGCGCACCTGGACGGGTAAAAAATGAAAACAAATTGGTCATAAAAAGAGGACCTATAATGGAAGTCAAGCTCACCATACTGGATAAAATACCTTGCAATTCGCCTTGCTCATTAGCAGGCACTTGATTGGACATAATGCCTTGTATGGCGGGACCCGCGATACCACCCATCGCAAAAGGAATCATAAAAACGAATATCATCCATGTCTGAGTAGCGAAGGCGAAAAGCAGAAAACCGAAGGCATTTAATGCCAATCCGATATAAATTGACCGCATTTGACCCAATTTTGGAATAATAATGCGCGTCAAACCACCTTGAACTATACCTATGGTCAAGCCTACCCAACCCAATGAAATGCCTATCATACGAGCATCCCAATTGAATTTATCCATCATGATATATGACCACGTGCTTTGATTGGCATGAGCTGCGATATATACAAAAATCAGAGACCCTATCAAACTCAACAAAACAGGATAACGCCGAACCCTCAATAAAGTGCCAATGGGATTCGCTCGTTTCCAATCGAAAGGGCGTCGATTTTCAGGTTTTAAAGATTCAGGTAGGATAAAATAACCGTATGTAAAATTGAGCAATGCCAAGCCAGCCGAAGCAAAAAATGGTACGCGCGAACCAAATTGTCCTAAAAATCCGCCAATGACAGGACCTAAAATGAAGCCGATGCCAAAGGCTGCGCCAATCAAGCCAAAGTTTTGCGCCCGTTTTTCAGGTTCACTCACATCTGCAATATATGCGCCCGCTGTCGAAAAACTCGCGCCCGTAATGCCTGCAATCATCCGACCTATAAAAAGCCACCAAATACTGGGGGCAAGACCTTGCAAAATGAAATCCAATCCGAAAGCAAAAAGCGTGGCTAAAAGCACAGGTCGCCTACCATACATATCGCTCAAACCGCCCATAATCGGCGCGCAAATAAATTGCATAACAGAGAAAATAAACATCAATAAACCACCCCAACGAGCGGCTGTGCTCAAGTCGCCTTGTACCAATTCGGCTATCAAAGTTGGCAAAATGGGGATGATGATGCCGAAGCCAGTAACGTCTATCAGTAAGGTGATGAAAATGAAAGTCAGCCCTGCATTTCTTTTTTCAGACATTTTGTTTTTATTTTTTTATAAAAAATAGGCATTTTACAAGGCAAAATTAAAATATTTGTTGAAAAAACCAAAGAAATATGGTGCATTTTGCTCCATCAAGCCTTAGGCATGACTGAGGGGGTATTTTAAATTTAAAACAATTTTTGTTAAAATAAAAAGTTTGAAAATAGGATAATTCATGTGAAATCTTTAATTTTATCCCTCAAAAAAAAAGTTAAAAAATGGATAGTGTTTTTAAAAAAATGAATTTTAAAGATTCTAAAAATATCGTGGTCATCCATGCGCCCACGAGTTTTGAAGCCAATATAGACGCCATGCAAGGGCTGACGACTTTTGTTCGCGATTTGGAGGCAATAGACAAAACCAATTTTGTCTTGGCGTTTTGTACGAAACAAGCGGAAGTAGATGCCGTAGCAATAGAAGCGACTACGAAATTGGAAGACGATGGTTTGCTTTGGTTCGCTTATCCAAAAGGCACTTCAAAAAAATATAAATGCGATTTTAATAGGGATACAGGCTGGGCAATATTGGGCGAACAAGGTTTTGAACCCGTCCGCGCTGTAGCGATTGATGAAGATTGGTCGGCGTTGCGTTTTAGACAAGTAGAAAATATTAAAAAAATGACGCGCAGTTCCGCTATTACGGAGAAAGGGAAAGAGAGAATTGGAAAGAAAATTGAAAATTAAAAATTGAAAAATGGCTCAACAAGATTTATCAAAAATAGAATATAACGACGATAATATCCGCACGCTGGACTGGAAAGAGCACATCCGCTTGCGCCCAGGTATGTACATAGGTAAGCTCGGAGACGGTAGCGCGCCCGACGATGGTATTTACGTATTGCTCAAAGAAATCATTGACAACTCTATCGATGAGTTCGTAATGGGGCATGGTAAAAATATTGACATCAAAGTTGAAGAAGGCGTGGTGTCGGTGCGAGATTTTGGTCGCGGTATTCCTTTGGGCAAAGTCGTGGACAGCGTTTCTCAAATCAATACGAGTGGTAAATTCGACTCAAAAGCGTTTAAAAAATCGGTGGGTTTGAACGGTGTCGGTACGAAGGCGGCGAATGCTCTATCTGAGTATTTCAAAGTGCAAGCGTTCCGCGAGGGTGAAATGAAAATGGCGGAATTTACTGAGGGGGCGATGTTGAAAGACCATAAATTGGCGAAAACCAATGAACCCAATGGTACGCTGATTCATTTTAAACCTGATGGTACTATTTTCAAAGGCTATAAATTTCGTCCTGAATTTATAGAGTCGCAATTGTGGAATTATGCCTATTTGAACGCTGGTTTGAAACTTAATTTTAACGGCAAAACGCTGGTTTCAAAAAATGGCTTGCTTGACCTTTTGCAGCGTAAAATCGGTGAAGAACATATAGAATACCCCATTATTAACTTGAAAGGTGAAGATATTGATGTGGTTATGACGCACGGACGGCATTATGGCGAGCAATATCACTCTTTCGTCAACGGTCAAAATACCACGCAAGGGGGTACGCATTTACAAGCCTTTCGCGAGGCAGTTGTAGAAACTGTCCGCACTTTTTTCAATAAAAAATATGAAGCGCAAGACGTTCGGACGTCTATTATTGCCGCTATTTCAGTGCGAGTAGAAGAACCTGTTTTTGAATCGCAAACCAAGACTAAACTCGGCTCGTTGGCTATTGCGCCCGAAGGCGTGACGATTAAAAAATTCATCGGTGATTTTATGCAAAAGAATCTGGATGATTTTTTACATAAAAATAAAGAAACGGCTGATGCCCTCAAACGCCGCATCGAGCAAAATGAGCGTGAACGCAAGGAGATAGCAGGCATCAAAAAATTGGCGAATGAACGCGCTAAAAAAGCGAATATTCATAATAAAAAGCTGCGCGATTGCCGTTTTCACTTGAATGAAAAAGGCGATGCGGAGAAATTAGCCTTCACTTCGGTATTTATTACTGAGGGGGATTCGGCGAGTGGCTCGCTCACAAAGGCGCGAGATGTTGAGACGCAAGCGGTGTTCAGTTTGAGGGGAAAACCCTTGAATTGTTATGGTATGTCTAAAAAAATTGTCTATCAAAATGAAGAATTGAACTTGCTCCAACATGCTTTGAATATTGAAGATGGCATCGAGTTTTTGCGCTACAATAGAGTCGTGATTGCCACTGATGCGGACGTGGATGGGATGCATATTCGCTTATTGCTATTGACGTTTTTCCTTCAGTTTTTCCCTGATTTGGTGCGTGAAGGGCATTTATTTATACTCGACACACCGCTTTTCCGCGTGAGAGATAAAAAAACGACTTATTATTGCTACACCGAAACGGAAAAACAAGCGGCTATTCGCAAGCTAAAAGGCAAAGCGGAAATCACTCGATTCAAGGGTTTGGGAGAGATTTCACCCAATGAATTCCAAGATTTTATAGGCGAAGGCATTCGTTTGCAACCAGTGATTATGACTGATGACATGAATATTGACCATATCCTCGATTATTATATGGGTAAAAATACACCCGACCGTCAAGAGTTTATTGTTGAAAACCTGAGGGTTGATTTGGATGAAATTGAGGACGCTATCGAAATTGCTGAGGCAATGGAGGGTGTTACTGAAATGGCTGAGGTGGCTGAGTAATTGACCACGAATTTAGACCACGAATTGACGAATTAACGAATATTTGCTAATCTACGTGTTGACATCTCAATTAGAAAATATTCGTTAATTCGTCAATTCGTGGTCTAAATTCGTAGTCAAAAAACACGTAAATGAACAAACCGTCCTTCTGCAAAAATACTGAGGGGTCTTAAATTTTCACCCGTCCACTCGCCAAAAATGGCTATCGGTTTTCCGCCACTGAGAGCCACCATTTTCCAACCAATATCGTTGTTCATTCCTTTATTTTCTATATCCAAATCAAATTGGCAAGCGATGTATTTTTTATTTAAATCAATTAAAAAAAATTGATTTTGATTGAAAACTGGAATCACATTCGCTAACAAAACAGGGAAATCATTGAGCCAGGGGTTTTGAGCAACGGCTTTCGAGTAATCATCAAAAAAATGTGTAAAGTCTTGATGTCCAATGATTTGTGAAAATATTTTACCCAATTCTGCACTTTTAACCACTACCCTCAACGGATAAGCCGACGGATAAAACACTACTTCGGCATGATAAACATAGCCATTGATCCAAGCCGATGGAAAGCCAATATTGCCAAAAGCAAAATCTAAAACCAAGACCGTTTTACCCGATTCTTTACCCATCAGCCATACGCGGCGGCTTGTCAAATTATCCTCTTCTTTTGTTTCAATTTGAGCCATTACGAGCCAATCATCTTCAATGCCTTTTTGATTCAACAAGTCCTCTTTTTTAACGGACATGCCTGCTTGAATCAAAATTTCAGTTTGCAGATTTTCATTTATTTTATCAAAATTTTTAAAGGCTTTTGTCAATAAATAGAGCGTTCCCAACTCTGCCAACAGCCGCTCATGCCAATCGTCGGGATAGTCTGTGCGCAAAGATGCCCACGATTTAATGCGCCGACTCAATCCTCCCACCTTCGCATCCACCATCCGAGCTGCCAAATCTTGAAAATACTGAGGGGGTGCCTTATCTAATGCTGCAATACCTTCGCGAACCATATCGAGCAAGCGGCGTTGCAAATCAGCGATGCCATCTTCCATGAGTTCGAGGCGATCAGCACGGGTTTTATCTTTGGAAGCTTCACTTTTGGCGAGTTGCTCTTCAGTGCGAGGTTCAGCTTTTGCGGCATTGCGGCGGTCTCGATTATCGAGCCAATCAGTCACATACTGAGGGGGTGGATTTTTTCCAAAAGTATCAGCATGACCATCCGCAGCCATGAGCAAGAGAGCTAAAGTATGCTTGCATGGAAACCGCTTGACAGGGCAAGAGCATTTATACGCGGGTCCGTTCATGTCCACGATGGCTCGATATGGCTCTGAACCGCTGCCGCTGCATTCACCCCACAAGGCTCGGTCGTTGCGCTCTACGAATATCCATTTTCGAGGGCTGGCGAGTGATTTGGCGCGTGTGAGCGTGCCATCGTCAGGAGCGAGTGAGCGAGCTATTTCAGGTGTCATTCTGATTTTTAAAATAAATTGTTTTAAATTTTAAGTATAAACAATTTGATTAGTTTATTGATAATCAATGTTTTATAACATTAACTATTTTATCAACTATTTACGAATGACAATTTTACAAAAAAAATCATAAAATATGCGAATTACGGATTGAAACCACGCATTGTGACACTCCGTGTCAAACGCTAATGGTTGAATTGGAGATTATTATAAACATTTTGACTCTCCGAGTCAGTTCAAAGCGATGTTTTCTATAGGAACTTATTTAGGAAATGACTCGGAGAGTCAAAATGTTTATAATAGCCCATGAACGAATCATTACCACTTGACACGGAGTGTCACAATATGTTTTTTAGTTAGAATCCTTTAGAAAAATTCTGAAATACTGAGGGGGTATAAAAAAAAATGCCGAGCATGGTTAATCACGCTCGGCATTACTATTTCATCAAAAAAAAATTAATAGCGATAATACTCTGGTTTGAATGGACCTTCTACTTTCACGCCGATATATTCAGCTTGATCAGTACGAAGTTCTTCCAATTCGACGCCGATTTTAGCTAAATGCAAACGGGCTACTTTTTCGTCGAGGTGTTTAGGCAGCATATATACTTTGTTTTCGTATTTGCCGATATTTTGCCACAATTCCAATTGAGCCAATGTTTGATTCGTAAAAGAATTAGACATCACGAAAGATGGGTGACCTGTGCCACAGCCCAAATTGACCAAACGACCTTCCGCCAAAACGATGATGTCATTGCCGTCGATATTATAAATATCTACTTGTGGTTTGATTTCTTCTTTGGTGCTGCCGTAAGTTTTGTTCAACCACGCCATATCAATTTCGTTGTCAAAGTGACCGATATTACAAACGATGGTTTTATCTTTCATCAAACGGAAATGCTTTTCAGAAACGATGTCGCAATTGCCCGTAGCTGTCACGATAATTTGAGCGCGCGGGATAGCATTTTCCATTTTTTTCACTTCAAAACCGTCCATGGCTGCTTGAAGTGCGCAAATTGGGTCAATTTCAGTCACAATCACACGGCAACCAGCACCTGCCAATGAAGCCGCAGAGCCTTTTCCAACGTCACCATAACCAGCAACTACTGCTACTTTACCTGCCAACATGACGTCCGTAGCGCGGCGAATAGCATCCACAAGGGATTCTTTACAACCGTATTTGTTATCGAATTTTGATTTTGTTACCGAGTCGTTGATATTGATAGCGGGTAGCGGCAACGTGCCTTTCGCCATGCGCTCATATAGGCGGTGAACGCCCGTAGTGGTTTCTTCAGAGATGCCGCGAATGCCTGGCACGAGTTCAGGGAAACGATCGAGCACCATATTAGTCAAGTCGCCACCGTCGTCAAGAATCATATTGAGGGGCTTATTGCCTTCAAATGCGAAAATCGTTTGCTCTATACACCAGTCAAATTCTTCTTCGTTCATGCCTTTCCAAGCAAAAACGGGTACGCCTGATGCTGCAATAGCCGAAGCTGCATGGTCTTGAGTAGAGAAAATATTGCAAGAAGACCAAGAGACTTCCGCGCCCAATTCTGTCAGCGTTTCTATCAACACAGCCGTTTGGATAGTCATGTGCAAGCAGCCTGCAATGCGCGCGCCTTTGAGTGGTTTTGATGCGCCGAATTCTTCGCGCAAAGACATCAAACCAGGCATTTCAGCTTCCGCTAATCTGATTTCCTTGCGACCCCATGCCGCTAAGTTGATGTCTTTTACCTTGTAAGCAAGGCTTTTTTGAGTGGTTTGCATGAATAAATTTTTTATAAAATGATATAAAAATGAATATTTATTTGAAAAACGGTGCAAATGTACGGCTTTCTGTCCAATTGAGAGCATTTTTCATTCATTTCCTTTAACCATTATATAAAAAAGACCCCTCAGTATAGTGGCGGTTTTATGCCAAATACTGAGGGGTAAAAACTGTTTATTATTAAAATATTCTTACTCAGAATATCCTATTTCATCTTTCATGTCACTGGAATACCATTCTTCAACTATGGGTAAACCATCGAAATAGTCTCTGCCTTTATTTACATTAATGGCTACAATAGTTTTCCAGCCCAATGGAACTTCAGAAAATGGTCGATTATATTGTTGTGTAACATATTCTAAAGTAGCGGATATTTCATAAATATGGTCTTTAGTTTTTAAAAAATTAAATTTAGCCCCAAATTTAATAGAAAAACTAGCAAAACCTAAGAATAAAACAACAGTAGAATGAGTCATCTTTATAGGAATATCAAGGGATTCAATTATTTTTGGTGACAAAACACCATGGATTATAAAATTATATTTTCCCATGTTATTGTTTCACTTTTGTAATGAAAATTTCTATTTGTTCTTTTATCATTTCAGTTAATCCTCTCAATATATCATTTAATTGTTTTTAAAATGAGTATTAACTTGAAAATAAACAACAAAAGCCATATAATTTAAGTAAAATAAGAAAAATAATTGTTCATCCAAATGAAATTTCAATCTTTATTGTGAGAAATCATGAAATGACCTACATTTGTTCCTTGTTTTTCATAAAATAAAAGAAATGGCTACGCCTGAACAGGGTCAAAAATGGAGCGTGAGTGGGCTTCTCTTAGCGTTGGGTATTGTATTCGGCGACATTGGTACTTCTCCACTGTATGTATTTCAAGCAATAGTAGGCTCAGAAAAAATCAGTAAAATGCTGATTTTGGGCAGTTTGTCTTGTATCTTTTGGACGCTCGTCCTCATCACCACTTTCAAATATGTCTATCTCGCCCTCAAGGCGGATAATCGAGGGGAAGGCGGCATTTTCGCCTTGTATGCTCGTGTGCGAAGGTATCGAGCGCGGTGGGCAATTTTCCCTGCACTTATCGGATGTGCGACTTTGATGTCCGATGGTTTTATTACACCAGCGATTTCTATCTCGGCAGCCGTTGAAGGCATTCACCGCATTTCGACAGATATTCCAACAGTACCTATTGTGATTGCTATCATCGTTGCCTTATTTATTTCCCAACAATTTAGAGCAAGCACTTTAGGGGCTGTTTTTGGACCCATTATGCTTATATGGTTCGGCTTTATAGGCTGTTTGGGCTTGTGGCAGATTATGATTAACCCCTCAGTATTGGAGGCAATCAACCCCATTTATGCCTATGATTTGATTGTCAATTACAAGGGAGAGGTATCAGGCATGGCTGGTTTTTGGCTGCTGGGTGCTATTTTTCTTTGCACAACTGGTTGCGAAGCCTTATATTCTGATTTAGGGCGGGTCGGAAAAACGAATATCCGCTTGACTTGGTCGTTTGTTTTCCCTTGTTTAGTGCTGTGTTATTTTGGACAAGGTGCTTGGATTTTAAATTTTGACGGCAAGCAATTGCCCCTGCAAGTACAACAAGTTGGCACTTTTTACGCCATGATACCTGATAATATCCTCATTCCTGTCATTGCCTTAGCCATTACCGCTACCATTATCGTCAGCCAAGCGCTCATTACAGGTATTTTTACGATGGTGAATGAAGCGATGAAGTTGAAATTGTGGTTCAATATGAAGGTCAGTTATCCGACTCAAATGCGCGGGCAGGTCTATATTCCGCTCATCAATTGGATTTTGATGTTTGGCTGTATTGCAGTAGTGTTAATTTTTCGACATTCATCAGAAATGGAAGCCGCTTATGGTTTAGCCATCGTGATTGACATGTTGATGACCTCATCGCTTTTGCTACATTTTATCCACATGCGCAATCAATCATTGCGTCGAGCTATCATTTTAGGGTGTATTTTTGGATTTGTAGAACTGGCGTTTTTAGTAGCAAGTATTCAAAAAATACCCAATGGCGGTTGGTTTAGTCTTCTCAATGCATTGTTTATCTTTGGTTGCGTTTTTGTATTTTATAGTGCTCGTAAAATCAGAGATAAACACACTGGTTTTAAGCCAATAAAAGACTTTGTACCGCTTTTCAAAGACATGATGGAGGACGATACAATTGCCAAAGAGTCCACAAATTTGGTATATCTGACCATGTCCAACGATGAATCAATGATTGATTCAAATATCATATACTCCATTTTCAAAAAACGCCCTAAACGAGCCGATATTTTTTGGTTTGTGCATGTTGTTATCAGCGATGCCCCTTATGTTAAAAAATATAAAGTGCACACCATCGTGCCAGGCAAAGTGTTCTATGTGCGTTTGAAATTTGGCTTTAAAGTAGAGCATAAAGTCAATTTGATGTTTAAAGAAATAGTCAGTAAAATGCAAGCCAATGGGGAAGTGGATGAAAAAAGCCATTATCCCAGCCTTCGGAAATATGATATTCCAGCCGATTTTAAATTTATATTGCTCAATAGCCGCCTTTCTGTAGATGATGAAATTACGCCATTCGAACAATTTGTTGTACGAGCGTATCGGGTGCTCAAAAATGTGAGCCTCCCACCAGCGCAAGATTTTGGTTTGGATATGTCAAATGTAGAAACGGAAAGCGTACCGATATATGTCAGTAAATCAAAAACTATTGAAATGAAGCGCGAATACTGAGGGGGGCAAATTCCAGATTTCAGATTTCAGATTCCAAACATGGAATTTGGAATTTGGAATCTGAAATTGAATCTGAAATCTGAAATCATTTAAATTTCCACTATAAATGCTCGAAACTCAAAATCTCCAATTCAGCTACATCGGCTCTGAGCCTTTGACATTTCCAGATATGCACTGTGGCAAAGGGGAACAGTGGCTTTTGCTCGGTCAGTCAGGAAGCGGTAAGACGACTTTATTGCATCTGCTGGGCGGTCTGTTGACCCCTCAGTATGGCAGATTAAAAATAGGTAATACAGACATTACGCAGCTCAAAACGGCTGCATTGGACAAATTTAGAGGACAACACATTGGCATTATTTTTCAAACGCCCCATTTTATTAAGGCACTCACGGTAGAAGAGAATTTGATTTTAGCGCAGCAATTAGCAGGTGTTAAAATTGATAAAACATTGATATTCAATATTTTAGACAAATTAAATATTTCACATAAATTAAAATCAAAACCCAATGAACTCAGTGTCGGCGAGCAACAACGCGTCGCCATAGCACGGGCTTTGATTAATAACCCCTCAGTCATTTTAGCCGACGAACCTACCTCCGCTTTAGACGATAAAAATACCGACGAAGTGATTCAACTCCTTGAAAATCAAGCGGCTGAAGTCGGTGCCACTCTCCTCATCGTAACGCATGATGCACGTTTAAAAAATTACTTTAAAAATCAAATCCTTATCCGTTAATGTGTTAATGGTTATTAGTTAATGGTTTGTCAATCATTGAAACTATTGCCCATCACCTATTGCCTATTACCCATTACCTATTACCTATTACCCATTGACCATTACCCATATCTATTGCCACCCTTCCCTAATTTTCAAGTTGTTGATATGCGCCACATGATGCCTGCCATGCCAAGAGTACATACCCACAATCGTTTTTAAGGCACTTGACTTTTGCTGTGCAGGATGAAAAAAAGTTTGCTCAAAATCTGTTTCCGTCATACCCCTCAGTATCGTGACCCACCGAGCATGAAGATTATCAATAATATTCAGTGAAATTTCTATGTCCATTTTTGAATCGGGCAGCTCTGCCCAAAGAGCTTCTTCATACGGTTTTATAGTCGGATTCTCTTCTGTGAGAGCCAATTTGAAACGAATATAGGCATTCATATGGCTATCCGCTACATGATGTACTACTTGCCGAACCGTCCAACCGTCGGGACGATAAGGCGTATCAAGTTGTTCGTCAGTTAATTCATTCACAGCTTGACGGATTTGATGCGGCAGAAGTGCCACATCTTGAATCCAAAGTTGAATATGCTTTTCAGTCAGCGTTTCAGGCTTTTGAAACTTGCCAATCGGGTATTTGAGGAGTTCGAGTTCTTCGATAGCCATATTATTATTTTTTTAAATTAAAGTATTTGCAAATTTAATTTTTATTTAAAAAAAACGCCATCTTCCCTTAGAAAAATGGCGTTTATTGTATTAAAATGCTTGATTTTTCAATTATTCAATCACTTTTTCACCCCCCTCAGTATTTTCACCTTGTGGAGGTATATGAGAGCCATTTTCCTGCACGTTAACTGCATTTTCAACTTTTTTCTCAACACTTTGAGGATTGTCTTTAGCCGCTTTTTCCGCTTCTTTCCGTGCTTTTTGACGTTCATCATCAAAATCATATGCCTTGATAATGTCTTTCACAAGGCGGTGACGAACCACATCTTCAGCCGTAAGCCATACTTTTTCAATGCCTTCAATGTCCTTTAAAATATCCAACGATTGGCGTAAGCCCGATTTGACATTCCACGGCAAGTCAATCTGAGTGAGGTCACCCGTCACCACGCATTTTGAGTTCGGACCCAAGCGCGTGAGGAACATCTTCATCTGCTGCGGCGTCGTATTTTGCGCTTCGTCAAGGATAATAAATGCATCGTGCAACGTTCGACCACGCATAAATGCCAATGGCGCAATCTCAATCGTCCGATTGGTCATGAACTGCGCGAGTTTATCCGCTGGAAACATATCGTCGAGGGCATCATAAAGCGGTCGTAAATATGGGTCAACTTTTTCCTTCAAATCGCCAGGTAAAAAGCCCAAGTTTTCACCAGCTTCAACCGCAGGGCGAGTGAGGATAATCTTTTTAACCGTCCGATTTTTCAAAGCTCGCACTGCCATAGCCACCGCCACGTAGGTTTTACCCGTACCTGCCGGACCCACTGCGAAGACAATATCGCTGGTTTCGATGGCATCCACGAGTTTTTTCTGATTCCGAGTTTTGGCTCGGATGGGCGCACCTTCTTTGCCATGCACGATGGTCACATTGCTGACAGCATTGGGCAGCAGCGTATCGTAAGGGTTTTCCCCCGCGAGCATGTCTTCCACGACATGTGGCGTGAGGTCTTTGCGCTCACGAAGCATCCGCACCATCATCTCGATTTTGTCTTTGACGCGTTGCGGGTCGCTCTTTCCATCGCCTTTTATTTTTAGTTGAGAACCGCGTGATGTAATCGTGACATCAGGGTAAGCCTTGCGGACGAGATTTAATTTTGCGTTGTTCTCACCGTAGAGTTCTACTAAATCAACGCCTTCGATGTTCAAAATAATTTCGCTCAAAAAATATGGTTTTAGATTGTTTTTATATTAAGTTTAAATATTTTTATAAATCACTGAAATACAGACTTTTAAAGATAATAAATTGAAATAATGTCATTGTGGGAAAACGAAGCAACTGAGGAGATGATTAAATATTAAAAATTTGGTACAAAATTAACGTGTTTCAATCAATACCTTTTTAATTTTGCCTAAAATAACGTTATGTTTCCCAAAAAGTCAAGCGTTAGACTTTCATTTTTTTAATTTAATATGCCCAAATGCACATCGTTACCTTGACTTCAGATTTTGGCTTGCAAGACTACTACGCACCCGTTTTAAAGGGGGCTATGCTCATGCGGCATCAAGCGTTGAACTTTGTGGATATTTCTCATAACATCAAGAACCATGATATAGTTCAAGCCGCTTTTACCCTCAAAAATGCTTGGCATCAGTTCCCTGAAGGCACTATTCACATCGTCAGCGTCAACAATTTTGGCGGTGAAAAAAACCGATTTTTAGTGCTCCATCACCACAATCATTACTTCATCGGACCTGATAATGGCATTTTCACACTCATTTTTGAAGACACCCCTCAGTATGTGTATGAAATTCCATTTCAAGGGCTTAATTTTCAACATGTCAAAGAAGCTTTTGCGGATGCGCTCGATGTCATCGTTTCTGAAAAACCTCTTGCGGAGATGTGGTCAGTGGTGGATGATATGGTTCAACGCATTACTCTGCAACCAGTGATTGCCCATGCTCAAATTCGCGGCGCAGTCATTCATATAGACAATTACGACAATGTCGTCATGAATGTTACGCGCTCGCTTTTTGAAAAAGTAGGACGAGGGCGAAATTTTCAACTCTATTTCAAACGCCATGATCCGATTACAAAATTGTCTGAAAATTATAATGATGTACCCATTGGCGATACCCTTTGCATTTTCAATTCCGATTACCTCGAAATTTCAATTAATATGGGTAAAGCTGCTGAAATGCTCGGTTTGAAAATTGAAGACGGCATTCAGATTGATTTTATAAATTAACCAACCCTATTTATGATAAAAAGACTCGTCAAACTCACTTTTCATCAAGATAATATCGACGATTTTAAAGAAATTTTTCAAAACTCCAAGCATAAAATACGCGCCATGAATGGTTGCCAACACGTCGAACTTCTTCAAGATAAAACAAATCCACACATTTTTTTCACCCTCAGCCTTTGGGATACTGAGGGGTCGCTCGAAGCCTATCGCCAATCCGAATTATTCAAAACCACTTGGGCAAAAACGAAAATTCTCTTTTCAGATAAACCTGCCGCTTGGACGACTGAAGTCGTTTAGATATTAGATTGGGAGATATTAGATGTTAGACCGTTAAAATTTGTTCATCTAATGTCTAATATCTAACCATCTAAAGTCTATTAAATCATTAGTTTTGCGAAAAATCCAATTAATATGCAAACGATTCAACTTTCCGACTACACCATATATATAGGTGACTTTTGGGATGCCTTTCAAAATTTTTTAAAAGAAAGAAAATATACTCAAACGCTCGTCTTGGTGGATGAAAATACTGAGGGGTCCTGTTTTGAAAAATTTAGAGCGCATTTCCCTTCGGATATTCATAAAATCGTGGTTCCCGCAGGCGAATTACATAAAAATATAGATACTTGCCAAACGGTTTGGCGCGAGATGTTCAAGGCTGGGGCTGGGCGAAATGCTTTGCTCATCGTCTTGGGCGGCGGTGTGATGGGCGATATGGGCGGCTTTTGTGCATCCACATTTAAGCGTGGTTTTGATTTTATACAAATGCCGACGACATTGCTTTCGCAAGTGGATTCCTCTATCGGTGGAAAATTGGGTATTGATTTTTTCAATGTTAAAAACTCAATTGGCGTTTTCAATAATCCAAAAGCCGTATTTATCTCCCCTCAATTTTTAGAGACCTTACCGCCGCGTGAAATAATCAGTGGTTTTGGCGAAATCATCAAACATGCTTTGATTGCTGATGTGCACCAATGGCATAATCTCTTGACTATCAATGATTTATCAAGCATCAATTGGGCTGATTACCTTGTACCATCTTTGAAAATAAAACAGCGAATTGTAGAAATTGACCCTTTTGAGAAAGGTATTCGTAAGGCATTGAACTTCGGTCACACTATTGGTCATGCCGTAGAAAGTGCTGCTTTAGATACTAACAATCCGCTCACTCACGGCGAAGCAATTGCCATCGGTATGATTTGCGAAGCCTATTTATCAACTATCATTGTAAGAGGAGAGGCTGTCATTGCGAGCTTAACGAAGCAAACTTTGAATGAAATTAAAGATTTCATTTTAAAACATTATGGAAAATACGATATTCAACAGTTTGATTTTGAATACCTTATCTCACTCATGAAGCAGGATAAAAAGAATGAAGGCAATGAAATTAATTTCAGTTTACTGAAAAATGCTGGTGAGGTAGAAGTGAATTGTACGGCGACCCCTCAGTATATTAGGCAAAGTTTAGCATATTATGCGAGTCTTTGATAAGGCATTTAATCATAATCAATGCCTTTCTGTTTGTCGCGATAGTATAAATAAAAAGAGAGACTGACCACCGAACCAAAAATAAGACAAGTAAGAGCAATCGTCAGCTTTGTAGGATTATGGAGATAAAATTCAGTTGGATTATTGGCTTTATAAAACACCCTCAAACCTGTCATGGTTCTCAAAATAAGGGGTGAAATTTTGTAAGTTCCTTCTATGGTTTCACCTTCAAGCGTTTGATATTGGATCAAAAAAGTGGTGCTGCCACCGCTAAATATGCCCGCTTTTGCCCCTTGCGCTTGTAAAATAGTGCCCGTCGTTTCTTTCCAACCAAACCAACTTGGCGGCTTCAAAACATCTATTAAAAGAATAAAACCAATGCTAAAAACAATCGCACCAAACCAAAAGACCTTCTTTTCGTTACCGCCCAAAGCGTTGTAAAACTCAATTAAAAGACGTTTCATTTTCAAAGTATTTTGATAGGTTAGTATAGCAGGGTTAATATTATTTCACGACAAACTTCATTTTATATTCAGCACTCGTTTTTCCTCGACGAATGTTTTCCAATTTATTCCGAATCAAAGTTCTCTTTACAGGTGAAAGCCTATCCGTGAACAAGATGCCATCCAAATGATCATATTCATGCTGAATCACTCGGGCATTAATGCCTTCAAACTCCTCAACATGCTCTACAAAATTTTCATCTAAATACCGAAGTTTCAAAACTGGCGGACGCATCACTTCGCCTCTGATATTGGGAATGCTCAAACAGCCTTCTTCGTAACTCCATTTATCGCCCACTTCCTCAACTTTATGGGCATTGATAAATACTTTTTTGAAGCCGATATGGTTAGGATAATCCTCCTTCTCAATCTGCTCGCTGTCAATGACAAACAAGCGAATCGACAGCCCAATTTGAGGAGCAGCCAAGCCCACGCCATGCGCATCATACATGGTATCCCACATATTATTGAGTAAAATTTCTAAGTTTGGATAATTGGGATTAATATCCTCTGCTACTTTTTTCAAAACAGGTTGCCCATAGGCATATATCGGTAAAATCATTGAAAATAAAGTATTTATATATTGTCTTATTTTAAAATATTTCAAAAAAAATCTTAACTCACAACTTCTAACTCTCAACTCAAAAAGTCCATTTTCCACTCGCTTTCATCCATTCTTCGAGAATAATAGAAGCACTGATTTTATCAATCAGCGTCTTATCTCGCCGCTTCATTTTTTTAATACCACTGTTCAGAATCACCCTCTGGGCTTCTCGCGACGTATAACGTTCATCCTGCATGTGAACAGTAATATCAGGAAAAAGTTGATTCAATCTTTTGACAAAAGTACGCACTTGCGGCATAATATCCGCCTCTGTATCGTCCAATTTTTTAGGCTCACCGACGATGATTGATTCCACATCTTCCGTAAAAAAATAATTTTTTAAAAACTCATAAATCTGCGGCGTTGCCACCGTTTCTAAGGGACTTGCTATGATTTGCAAGGGGTCAGTGGTTGCTACTCCGATGCGTTTTGTTCCGTAATCTATGCCGATGATTCTTGCCATTTCGGGCGCAAATATAGAAGAAATTATGCAAAAATTAGCGAATTTTCACTTAATTGTCACTGCGAGCGTTCTCCCTTTGGGAAGGGTTGATGGATCTGAAAGGTGCGAGTCCGCTGGACTCGTTTAAAAGGTGATGGATATTATTTCTACAAACGTAAGAGTCCGCTGGACTCCAAATTGAAGCCTCGTCATTCTGAAGGAATGCCTTTGGCAAAAGAGTCCAGCGGACTCTTACGTTTGTAGAAATATAACCCTTGAAAAATGTTTTTCGAGTCCAGCGGACTCGCACTATTATAGCCATTTTCAGAACCAATCAAACCTGCCTTTCCGAGGATTTTTCAGTTGCATTCCTTCATTAGTGACAAAGTAGTCATCAAAATTTTAAGCATAATTTAACGAAGTTTTCATAAAAAATTTAATTCCAACAGCGTTATCTTAATTAAGGTTTACTTTTACAAATTAAAAAAAATAACATGACAAAGAAAATCGGTTTATTCCTACTCTTATTTATCAGTTTATCAATAACAAGCAATGCTCAATTTGACAAACTGAAAGATAAAGCCAAAGGCATTTTAACAGGTGGCGGCAGCCTTTCAAACGACGATATTGGCAACGGCTTGAAAGAAGCCCTACAAATTGGTATCAGCAAAGGTTCGGATGCCTTATCTCAAAAAGGCGGTTATCTCAACTCAGCCTATAAAATTCTTTTGCCACCCGAAGCTCGTTCTGTAGCGGATAAGTTGAAAATGGTACCTGGATTCAGCAATTTTGAAGAAAAAGCCATTGAAAAAATCAATGCAGCGGCAGAAGATGCAGCGGTGAAAGCAAAGCCTATTTTCATGAATGCCATTAAGCAAATGACTTTGAAAGATGCGTTGAATATTTTGATGGGCGAAAAAAATGCGGCTACAGAATACTTGAAAAAAACGACTTTCAAGCAATTGTATGATGAATTTAACCCAATAATTATCACTTCGCTCGATAAATTTGGGGCGCGTAAATATTGGACAGATGGCACGACAGCCTACAATAAAATACCGCTGGTGCAAAAAGCCAATCCAAATCTCGATGATTATGTCACTACTCAAGCTTTGAACGGACTGTTTTCGATGGTAGCTGAAAAAGAGTTGGCTATTCGGAAAAACCCTGCTGAACGGGTGAGCGACTTGTTGAAAAAAGTATTCGCAAAGCAGGATAAATAGTTATGAGTTGAGAGTTATGAGTTATGAGTTATGAGTTATGAGTTGTGAGTTTGAAACTCTCAACTTCTCAACTCAAAACTTTCAACTTTCAACTCAAAACTCTCAACTCATAAAAATATCTATTTTCGACTAAACCTATAAGACGTCAAAATCTTATAGGTTTATTTTTTTGAGGCATATGCCTTTTGTTTTTACCATTAAAAATG
>JAYTUY010000140.1:0-21463 GCA_043744275.1 Saprospiraceae bacterium | reverse complement strand
ACACTTAGACCCCAATAGTTTTGTCCTGTTTCATTCTTTATTCAACAATTTTTAAACCATAGTAGCTTTTTTCCTAATTTAACAATGTCAAGTTAAATATGTTATTCAGAAAAAATTGAAACAGATAATTTTTTTTTCACCCAAATCGTAGAATGATTGTCATCAAACCATCTGTTTCAATATATATTTAAAAGAAATTACGTCTTCTAAAAGCAAATACAGTTATCAAACTGAGCACTAAAGAGACGACTAAAATAATCCAAAACGCTCCTTGATGTTCTGTATCAAAGTAAGGAATGCGTACATTCATGCCAAAAAAGGAAGCCACCAATGTCGGTATCATGAGTACGATTGTGATGGTTGTAAGGCGTTTCATCACTATATTCAAGTTATTAGAAATGATAGATGCATAGGCATCCATCGTACCGCCCAAAATATCAGTATATACTTTTGCCATCTGCAAAGCTTGAGAATTATCAATGACCAAATCTTCGAGCAAATCCATTAAATCTTCATCTTCTTTGATGTGCAAAAAGTCAGTCCGCTTCATTTTCATCATCAATAACTCATTGGCATTCAAGGCATTGACGAAATACACAAGCGATTTTTCAATGCCGAGCAATTGCTTGATTTCTATATTTCTACTGGATTCATACAGTTCGTTTTCAATCACATTTCGTTTATGATTGATTTTTTTCAAGCTGTTCAAAAAGCGATTCACATTTTGTTCTAAGATTTGCAAAATGAATTTCGCTTCATCTTTGGGGTCAAAATTTTTCACGCGCTCATTCAAAAACTGCTCAATAACAGGGTTATCGTAAGCACAAATGGTAATAATATGCTCAATTGTGAGAATAATACTAATCGGCACGGTCAAATAAATAGACTGATTGTCTTTATCAATCGAATTATTGAGTAGTGGAGTTGCGGCGATGATAAGTCGCACATCTTCATCCCGTTCGTAGCGCGGGCGTTCGTCAATATCCAGAGGGTCGGTCAAAAAATCGGAAGGAATAAGGTATTTTTCGGAAAAACCCTCCAATTCCTCTCGGCTGAAAGGTGGAGTGATGTTAATCCAGCAAGATACCTCCGGTGTTTGCAACTCCGTTAGTCGTCCATTGACCTTTGCGTAGTATCGTATCATAACCGGATGGGTCCATTTGAAAGGATTTGATGAAAAAAAAAGGTTCAAATATGGTGCGTTTCGCTCCATCAAGCCGAAGGCATGACTGAGGGGGTGCTCATTGTCGCAAAAGTAATTCAAATATCGAAAAGCCAATCTCCTATTCAATGTTTTTGAAAATTTTAACACAAAAAAAAAGAGATTGTTTGCAGCAACCTCTTTTTTTTAGAACCGTCAAAAAGTCGGGAAATAAAATTTTTCCCGACTTTGACAGCGTACTCATAACCATTTAAAAATTAAATTCGTGACTACGAAATTCGTAGCAATATCTTAAGTTGTTTAAAAAATATTATAAGATTCGTTTCTTTTATTGACCGTTTTCTCATCATAAAGCGCATTTTTAGAATAAGTTGTGACGCTTTCTCGGATAACAGAACAAAAATACATTTTTCATCGGCAATAGTCAATAGTAATTTTTGAGATTTAATTTTTCTTAATTTCTAAATCCTTGATAGTGAGCAAATTAACTCAATTATTTTGTTTAATATTTTTATAGATAAATTGTAATATCAAATGTTTTTGTATTTAAAAAAGATAGCAATGATTCTGGGGTGCGATGGGATGCTGATGACTGATGCGACTGATTTCCTTATGAGTATTCCTACGAAATAATTAAAAAAAAATCAGTCGTATCAGTTCTCCAGTGTCCTGTTGATAACTATATTGCATCGTCAAAAAGGATTAAATTTTAAAAATCAAAACGGACTTCAACTATGCCAACACCTGCCTCTACCCTCGTACCTGCACATGAAATGCAAGCGACTTTTAAAAATATCCTCTTGAAATTGGGCTTTCCTGAAGTCAGAGCTACTGAATGTGCGACTGTTTTCACCAATAACAGCGTAGATGGGATATATACGCATGGGGTCAATCGATTTCCGAGATTTGTGCAATATATTAAAGATGGCTACGTCAAGCCGCACGCCGTACCTACTTTGAAACACCAATTCGGCGGCATCGAACAATGGGATGGCAACCTCGGGGCAGGTCCCTCGAATGCCATTCATGCTACCGAAGCGGCGATGGCATTGGCTACGAAACACGGCATAGGCTGCGTTGCAATGGCGAATACCAATCATTGGATGCGCGGCGGCACGTATGGCTGGCAAGCAGCAAAAGCGGGTTTTGTATTCATCGGCTGGACAAATACGACAGCGAATATGCCAGCTTGGGGCGCAACAAATGCTAAATTGGGCAATAACCCCTTGGTTTTAGCTATGCCCTATCAAGATGAAGCCATTGTTTTGGATATGGCAATGTCGCAATATTCTTTTGGAGCAATGGAGTTGGCGGTTTTGAAAAATGAAAAATTATCTGTTGCAGGCGGCTACGATAAAATGGGTAAGCTCACGGACGACCCCTCATTAATACTCGAATCATGGCGAACTTTACCCGTCGGCTATTGGAAAGGTGCGGGTTTGTCGTTCCTATTGGATATTTTAGCAGCAGTATTAGCAGGTGGTTTAGCCACGCATGAAATCAGTCAAAAACCTGCTGAAATGGCGGCTTCGCAAGTATATATTGCCATTGATATTGCCAAATTAGGCAATTATTCGAGCATTCCGCAGATAATCAACAATATTATCCATGATTATCATCAATCTATTCCGATAGATTCATCTCATAAAATCACCTTCCCGGGTGAGCGCGTTTTACAAACTCGCCAGAAAAATGCTGAGCAAGGTGTTCCAGTTTTGGAAAGCGTTTGGGGGGGAATTTTAGGGTTTCTATAATGTTAATTAATTGGTGTTTCAAAATAAAAAACCTAAATTAGTGCTTTCAAAGCCTTTCAATACTGAGGGGGTGTTGAGAATCGGTGTAGATTCATCTCCGTTATATTTAGTGAGAGGTTCAGTTAAAACTGCTAATAATGTAGCGATAGACCAAGTGATTTTAACTCATTTTATCGATACAATGAGTCATTTATGGAGTATGACGAATATGCAAGGTGATTATGAATACGTTATTTCAATTCATTTAGGCAGTCGGTTTAAAATTAAAGCTACAAAAATAAATACCACTGATAAATATGCTGGTGTTACCACATTTGATATTGCTAAAATTAGTCAACATGTATTGAGTATTGATACTTTCACAACGATGGATCAATTTTTAGCAGCAGATGTCAATAATGATCGTGAAATTGACGCCTCTGATATGCTATTAATTCGAAATCTTATATTGAGAAGACGGATTGAATTGCCTTACGGTACTTGGCGTTTTATACCTAAAGATTATAAGGTTTTGAATCCAACTAATCCATTGTTGGATACCTTACCTGATGGAATAAATTACCAACAAACGGCTATACCACAAATGGCTAATTTCCTTGCTATCAAATATGGTGATATCAATCGTACATTCGTCTCAAGTTTATTACAGCCTCAAACTCGAAGCGATAAAGCCCTCAATCTGAAAGTAGAAGATAGAGATTTGATAGCAGGAGAAGAATATACCATCCAAATGTCGGCTGATAACTTTAATGCGATTGCTTTTCAAGGCACATTTAGTATGGTTCATGCCACAATTAAATCAGTAAAAGCAGGCGATTTAGAAAATTATGGCGAGGGTAATTTCGGTGTGTTTAAAAATGCTGTGACCACCAGTTGGAACGGTTCGGCTAAAGGCAATAATCGTGTTTTTAGCATCACATTTATTGCTGAAAAGAACGTTCGATTGAGCGATATTTTAACCATCAACAATGACTTGACCCCCTCAGTAGCGAACGATTTTGAAGGCAATGAAATGGCTATTCATCTCTATTTTTTAAATACAACAAACCCAACAAATAGTTTTGAATTGTATCAAAATACGCCAAATCCGACTGATTTCTCTACAAATATTGCATTTAATCTACCAAATGATAGCCCTTCTCAATTAACTTTTTATTCTTTAAATGGTCAAATAATACTCTCAAAAAACATAGCGGGCAAGGCAGGTTTGAATACATTGACCATTCAAAAATCAGATTTGAATAATGCAACGGGTATCCTATTTTACAGGCTTGAAACAGCTGGTTTTGTGGCGACAAAAAGGATGGTTATTTTGAAATAATGCTCTAACAAATTTAATGCAGTTTTTCTTTCAGTATTTGGTTTATTTATATCAGCACCTATCATATCACGCCCTTTTACGATAATTCCAAACAGCAAAAGCATTGAAAAAGACTGCAAAACCACACATCGCCCAGAATTGAGTTTTGATGTCATCAAATGTGCTGCCTTTTAAAACTATCATACGGATAACTTCTATAAAATAAGAAACAGGATTAAATTTAGTGACTTCACGCGCCCAATGAGGCATCGAATCAATATTGGTATATAATCCGCCGAGCAAGATGAAAATCATCATGAAGAAAAACGAAATAAACATCGCCTGCTGCTGAGTATCAACAAAAGTAGAAACCAAAAGCCCAAATCCTAATAATGCCAATAAATACACCATTGCATAGCCGAAGATTAAGAAAATACTCCCAAGAGGTACAACATTAAATACCAATCGAGCTGCAAATAAACCAATGGCTAAAACAATCAACCCTAAAACCCAAAACGGTATCAGTTTACCTAAGAGAAATTCTATTTTAGAAATGGGCGTGACATTCAGTTGCTCAATAGTGCCAATCTCTTTCTCACGCACAATATTGAGCGACGATAAAAACGCCCCAACCATCGTCACCAATACCACCAACATACCAGGCACCATAAATATTTTATAATTCATGAAAGGATTGTACCAATAGGAGGAAACGATTTCAATGGAGTTAGCGGCTTTTAAGCTTGGCACTTTAAACCATTGCAACCGAATATCGCTGTTAAAATCTCGTATAATATTGGCTGCATAAGCACCCGCCAAACCACCTTTGACACCATTCACTGCATTGACGGACAATAAAACCGCTGCTGCATCTTCTCTCACCAATGTTTTTTCAAAATTTAAGGGAATTTCAAGGATTAAATCTGCTTCATCGTGTTCTATGACTTTCAAAGCCGATTTATAAGAAGTTGAATAATCTGTCAACTTAAAATAACCCGAAGCTGACATTTTATCAATCAGCCGCCTTGAAAAAGTAGAATGATCATTGTCCACAACGCTCAAATTGATGTTTTTAACTTCATAATCTGCTGCAAACGGCAAAACCATCAATTGCATAATGGGCATAAAGAAGATAATCCGTAAGATAGAAGGATCTCGGAATATCTGAATAAACTCTTTCTGAAGTAAAAACCCGAGTGTACGCATGGTAGTTGAGAATTGAAAATTGAGAATGGAAAGTTGAGAATGGAAAGTTGAGAATGGAAAATTGAGAATTGAAAGTTGAGAATTGAAAATTGAAAGTTGAGAATTGAAAATTATGAGTCGAAAGTTCTGTTTTAATCCAAACTTTCAACTCATAACTTTCAATTCTCAACTCATTAAACCGCTTGAATAATGTCATATTTCGTCAAAATATGCATAGAGCCTGCTTTGTCTTTCATCATCACCGCTGGTATTTTTTTAGAAATATAACGATTCAATTGCTTGACAGGCAGGTCTTCTTGAACAATTGGAAAAGGCGGATCCATGACTTCTTCTACCAAATGCTCTGCATGTTTCATGGGATTTTCTAATAAATAAGTCAAAACGGCATTTTCAGTAATAGACCCGACCATGTCATGTCCATTGGTAACCGGCATTTGAGAAATGTCTAATTTTTTCATCATGTCAAACGCTTCTCGAACGGTATTCGTAGGCGTAACAAAATGAAACGTCTTATTTGTTTTTCTTGAAATCACATCTTTTACCTTCATTTCATCATCCAAAAAGCCACGTTCGCGCATCCAATCATCATTAAACACCTTAGCCACATATCGACTACCATGATCGTGAAACACCACCACCACGACATCATCTTTAGTAAAATGCTCCTTCAATTGCAGCACGCCAGCCATTGCTGAACCAGCGGAGTAACCCAATAAAATACCTTCTTCGCGAGCCAACCGCCTTGTCATCACGGCACCCTCTTTATCGCTTACTTTTTCAAAAGCATCAATGAGGTCGAAATCCACATTTTTAGGCAGTATATCTTCGCCTATCCCCTCAGTAATATAGGGGTAAATTTCGTTTGGATCGAATATACCCGTCTCTTTATATTTTTTGAAGACAGAACCGTATGTATCAATTCCCCAAATTTTAATATTCGGATTCCGTTCTTTCAAGTATTTAGCAATGCCCGAAACCGTACCGCCCGTACCAACGCCAACGACTAAATGCGTGATTTGACCATCCGTTTGTTCCCATATTTCTGGACCCGTAGATTCGTAATGGGCTTGGCGATTGCTGAGATTATCATATTGATTCATCCAGCAAGAGTTTGGAATTTCTTTTGACAACCGCTCCGCAATCGAATAATATGAGCGAGGGTCATCAGGCTCAACATTCGTAGGACAGACAATCACTTCTGCTCCAAAAGCCTTCAATAAATCTATTTTTTCCTTCGATTGCTTATCGCTCGTAGTAAAAATACAGCGATAACCCCTCACAGTGGCTGCTATGGCTAAGCCCATACCCGTATTGCCTGAAGTACATTCGATGATGGTTCCGCCCGGTTGAATTCTCCCCGCAGCTTCTGCATCATCCAGCATTTTAACAGCCATACGGTCTTTTATAGAATGTCCTGGGTTAAAAGTTTCTACTTTTCCCAAGACAAGACATGGCAAATCGGCAGTGATTTTATTAATTTTAACAAGTGGCGTGTTGCCAATGGTTTCAAGGATATTATTTTTAATATTCATAAAATTGGTTTTAATTAAAAATTCCTAACTCCTAATTTCAAACTCCTAATTGTCAAACTCCTAATTCCTAATTCCTAATTCCTAATTCCTAATTCAAATTATTCTACAAATTTAATTTTCACAAAAAACTTCTCGTCTTTGGCTGATAACTGCTTCGCTACTGAGGGGGCAACTATCACAACCACTTCATTGCCATAAGCGTTATCAGGTATTTTGCCAATCACTTTAGCAAAAATAGTTTTAAAATTCATACCATTCATAATTGAAATGGTTGAACCTATTTTAGCTGTACGATGTAAACAATAATAATCGGTATTTTGATTTCCTTTTTTTTGCCAAAACGCTGCACCCCGTTGTTCAACAGTCTTTTTTTGCTTAGCAAAATTATCTTCTAATTGCTTCTTTTTCAAATCAACTGTACCTTTCCTGAGCGTTCGAAAACTGTCGGGAACACCATCAAGGCTGATCCAACCCACATGCAAAAGCTGCCCGGGCGAAATGGTTTGATTCGGTAAATTATTCCATTTCACAACGCTATCAATAGGCATATGAAAGAGAGTTTTAGATATTTTAAACAAATTATCGCCCTTTTTGACTTTAAATACAATGGGCGCAAATTTCCACCGCTTAAAATTATCGCCTTTAAATCTTTTGATAGAGCCATTCGGAATCGGTACGCGAATAAGCTGCCCAATACCCACCACATTGCTTTTCATAGTTGGATTATAAGGAAACAATTCCTCTTCATTCAAACCATAAAAACGCGCAAGAGAATACAGATTTTGACCTTTAACAATTTTATGCAGATAGATTTTTTCATTAGACTTTTCATCAAGGGTGATAAAAAGCGTATCTTTCAGCGTCAAATATTTGACTGTATCGCTCAAAGAAGCATGAAGCATTAAAGGCATTAAAAAAATCAGTAAAATACTGAGGGGGTATTTTTTAAATGAAAAACTAAGGCGTGTAGTCACCTTTTGATTGAAAATTATGGTGTTCATAGTTAAAATTGTTTAAAATAACCGTTAATTAAGAAGACAGTAGATAATAGTCTTTAGGTTTTAGATGACTATTATTGATTTAAAATCAAACGCAAATTTACTTTTTTTTAGATTAGGAATGAGAAAATATTAAAGTAACATTTTTGAAATGTTTTCATCATTCATCATTCATCATTCATCATTTTCTATAGTATTAAAAATTTGAAATTTGAAAGTATTAGGTATCATTCCAGCCCGTTACGCTTCCACTCGTTTTCCCGGCAAACCACTTGTTGATATTCAAGGAAAAACCATGATTCAGCGCGTGTACGAACAAGCGATGAAAGCCAAAAGCCTTTCAAAAGTCATTGTTGCCACCGATGATGAGCGCATTTTCAACCATGTCAAATCTTTTAAAGGTGAAGTCTTGATGACTTCTGATGTGCATCAAAGCGGAACAGATAGGTGTGCTGAGGTCATCAATCAACTCTCATCTCAGGCGTTTGATGCCGTCGTCAATATTCAAGGCGACGAACCTTTTATTAATCCCATTCAAATAAATAGTGTTGTTGAAGTATTAAAAAAAGAACAATTTATGATTGCAACGCTTGTCAAACGCATTTATACTGAGGGGGTCATCCATAATTCCAATATCGTTAAAGCGGTCTTTTCAAGCGAAGGCAAAGCCCTATATTTTAGCCGAAGCCCTATCCCATATCTGCGAAATATACCCACCGATGAATGGCTATCTAAAGGCGAATTTTATAAACATATCGGTTTATATGCCTACAAATCATCTGTTTTAAAAGAAATTGCCTTGCTTCCACCGAGCCGTTTAGAACAATTAGAATCTTTAGAGCAATTGCGATGGCTCGAAAACGGTTATGCAATAGGCATTGCTGAAACCGATTTGGAGACTATTGGGATTGATACGCCTGAGGATTTGTTGAATGTCAATATTTAATCCCAACCGCCGACCTAATTTTATCGTAAGTCAATGCGATAGTCCGCATTATTTCAAATAAAATCATAGCTTAATTCAAAGAAATGACAGCGCATAAATTCCTTACTATTCTCAGCATTTTCAGCTTTTTGACAGTCGGTTGTCATAAAAAAACAATCCCCTCAGTAACGCCATCAACACCAACGCAAGGCTTTACTTATTTAGCACTTGGCGATTCCTACACAATCGGGCAAAGCGTTGCAGAAAATGAGCGTTATCCGAACCAGTTATCCGATAGTTTGAAACTTAAAAACATTCAAATCGGCTATATTAAAAACATCGCTCGAACAGGTTGGACGACCGATGAATTGAAAAATAATATCCCTCAATATGGCATTAAAGACAGCACTTTTGACATCGTTTCTCTATTAATTGGTGTGAATAATCAATATCGAGGTCGCTCAGTTGAGCCTTACAAAACGGAATTTAAAGAGTTGTTGGATGAAGCCATCAAGCGGGCAAAAGGTCGAAAAGACCGTGTTTTTGTAGTCTCTATACCTGATTATGCCTATACACGCTTCGGCGGCGGTGATGCGAATATCAGCAAAGGCATCGATGAATACAACGCAGCGAACAAAAAGATAGCCAATACTGAGGGGGTACTTTATATCGACATCACACCCATTTCGCGCAATGGTTTGAAAGACCCAACTTTAGTGGCTTCGGACGGTTTGCATCCATCGGGCAAGCAATATAGCCTTTGGGTTAATTTAATGTTGCCAGAGATTTTGAAGTTGCTGAAATGAATTAGGAATTAGGAATGCGTAAAATATTGATTGTCAATATCTTACGCATTCCTAATTCCTAATTCCTAATTTTTCCTTTGGAGTCCATAAAAACATAAGCTGCCGCCCTTGCCAATCGCTTATTTTTTGAAACAATAAAAGCCAAAGCATTGAAAAACCAAGCGTGGCGGAATTGTCTTTGCAGCCAATAACTCACTCTAAATTCCTGTCCGCGCATTCGATAAATGCGCTCATCGTACCCCCTCAGTATTGTGGCGGAAAAATCGTTTTTTTCAAGGCATTTGGCAGCTTGTTCGGCTGCAACCGCCCCACTCACGAGGGCATTCGCTATGCCTTCGCCCGTCAAAGGGTCAATCAGACAAGCGGCATCGCCTAAAAGCATATAATTTTCACCTGATAGTTGTCGTTTTTTTGAACCCAATGGCAAACCATAACCTTGTACATCACCTATTAATTCAGCATTTTTAAATCGCTCTTTAAATTTATCTTCAATGACCTCTTGCAAGCATTTTTTTAGATTCAACTTGCGGCGGCTCACCTCTTCTGAAACGATGGCAATACCCACATTCGCCTCACCATTGGGCAAAGGAAATATCCAAAAATAACCAGGCAGAAAATCTTTATGGAAATAGAATTCGAGGTAATTGTCTTTATGAAAATCGGTGACACCTTTATAGTATGCTTTCACCGACGCCATATAATGCTTTGGGTCCATTTCTATCTCACCAATATGACGAGCAAAACGGGAATGTGCTCCATCAGCTACGAGTAAAAGACGAGTTTTAATAACTAAATTATTTGTTTTATTTTTTAAAATCCAACCGTTATTACTTGCTTCTTTATGAGATGAGACCCCCTCAGTAAAAGGTTGAAAATCAGTTATTTCAACATTTTCCATGAAGTTAATATTGGAGCAATTGCGAACTTCATTCACAAGGAAATTGTCAAATTCGTAGCGTTTACAGACGAATCCTGAAGGTGTTTCATTGGTTTTATCTTTAAATGGGCGGTATTCTATGTCGAAGCTATTTTGCTTAGTGCCTTCAAAAAGTAGCCCCCATGAATCGAGATGAATGGTTTTGGCGGCTGCAAAACGCTCCGCTACTGAGGGGTCAATCCATTTGCTGACAATATCCATCACTCGATGGCTTATGCCATCGCCGCATATTTTTGCACGGGGGAAAGTGGCTTTATCAAGTAAAATGCAGGGAATGCCCAAGCGGCTCAATTTCAATGCAGCAGCAGCTCCCGCAGGACCCGCTCCAAGAATACAGACATCGGTTTTTATCATAATAAATCTAAAAGCATTTGAATATCGGCTCTTTCATAAGGTGAATCAAAAAGTTTTACTTCTTTGAAACCCATTTTTCTATATAAATTAAGAGCAGGTGTGAGTCGTCGATTACTTTCTAAAAAAAGTTGTTTAGCACCCATTTCACGGGCTTTTTCGATGGCAGCGATGGCTAATTTTTCACCAATATGTTTACCCTGATGGTTGGTATCAACTGCCATTTTGACGAGTTCAAAAAAATCGTCGTTGTCTTTGACGAGGGCAGCCGTGCCGACGATTTCATCACCGATTTTGGCTAAAATAATATGCCCGCCTTTGTCGATAATATGCTCTTCGGGATGCTCCAATTGAGTCAAATCAGACGGTTCTAATTTGAAATATTTTTCAATCCATGCAACATTGAGCCTTTTAAAATCTTCTTTGTATAGGGATTGATAGTCAATAATGTCAACATTTTGCTCCATAATATCACTAATTTTAAATGAACGTCGAAAATAGTTTTTTCAATTGAAATGAAAAAATGTAATTTCGCAAACATAATTTAAACATTAGAAATACAACCTAAAATCTTGATTTACAATGAAAAAAGTATTATTTTTTTTAGCCATCATTGCTGTTCCAACATTTTGTTTGACGGCTTGTAAAGAAACGCCTTCTCAAAAGGAAGCAGCTTCGGACAAAAGTACCCCCTCAGTAGTAGCCTCTGCTGCGACGATTTTCGACGATTATTATAAGGAGCGCATGAAGCTATTTCCTTTTGAGGCAACGGCTAACGGTGTGAACGATTATAATGATCAATTTCCAATTGATATTTCGGATTCGTACCGCGATTCGGTAGGTCGTTTTTATGCAAAATACAAGGCGGCTTTGGGGAAAATGGATGCCGATAAGCTCAATGAAAATGATAAAATGAGCTATGAAATCCTCAATTGGGATTTAAATATTGCCATAGAAGCCTTGACATTTCAAGACAATTTGATGCCTGTCAATCAGTTTTCAAGCAAAACTTTAGATTTGGGTCAATTGGGTAGCGGCGACGGGTTGCAGCCTTTCAAATCGGTGAAGGATTATGACAATTGGCTCAAGCGGATGGCTAATTTTCCAGCATGGGCTGATACGGCTATTTCTAACATGAAACGCGGCATGGCGAAGGGCTATATTTTACCTAAGTCATTGGTCGTCAAGGTTTTACCTCAGTTGAAACCTTTGGCTGAAACAGCTACAGCGGAGCATCTTTTCTTTGGACCTGTTAAAAAAATGGCGACGATTTCTGAGATTGACAATGCTAATAAAGTGCGTTTGACGGCTGAATATACGGCTATGGTAGAAACCAATGTGAAGCCGACGTATAAAAAATTACATGATTTTATTAAAAATGAATACTTACCAAAGGCTCGTGCCAGCTCAGGCATTTCAGCCGTTCCCGATGGTGATAAATACTATGCCTACCTCGCTAAATATTGGACAACAACTTCAATGACACCTGATCAAATTTTTGAATTGGGTCAAAAAGAAGTGGCGCGTATCAGAGCAGAAATGGAAAAAGTGAAGGCAGATGTGGGATTTAAAGGCGATTTGAAGGCATTTTTTAAGCATGTTACTGAGGGGGAGCCTAAACTTCGCCCATTCAATGACCCTAAAGAAGTGATTGCTAATTTCAACGCCATTCATCAAAAAATGAAACCGCAGCTTGAAAAACAGTTCGATATGGTTCCTAAAACCACTTTTGAAGTGCGTCGCACAGAGGCATTCCGCGAGGCTTCGGCGAGTGCTGAGTATTTCCCTGGGTCGTTAGAAAATAGTCGTCCGGGCATATTTTATGTGCCGATTCCGAATGTTAAAAAGTACAATGTTTTTCAAGACGAATCTTTATTTCTACATGAAGCTATTCCAGGGCATCATTATCAAATTTCGTTGCAGCAGGAGAATAAAAAACTCCCTGAATTTCGCCGCAATTTATGGTATGGCGCGTATGGCGAAGGTTGGGCACTTTATACTGAGGGGTTGGGCAAAGAGTTGGGCTTGTACACCGACCCTTATCAATATTTCGGTCGCTTAGGTGGTGAAATGCATCGTGCCATACGCCTTGTGGTAGATGTGGGCTTGCATACGAAAGGGTGGACGCGCGAGAAAGCGATTCAATACGACCTCGACAACGAAGCCGATAGTGAAGAAGGCATCATCGCAGAAATCGAACGATATATGGCAATCCCTGGTCAAGCTTTGGGTTATAAAATTGGGGAGCAGCGGATTTTGGCTCTTAAAAAAATGGCAATTGAGAAATTAGGTGCTAAATTTAATATTCAAAAATTTCACAATGAAGTTTTGAACGATGGATGTGTGCCGTTATCTGTTTTAGAAAAAAAGATAGCGGATTTTATTGAAAAAAATAAATGATTTTGAATTTTCATAAAAAAATAGGGACAGGGGCAACTTTGTCTCTATTTTTTTATGATAAAATATTGCTATTTATTTGAAGTTAAAAATCAATGACTTATAAATATATGTTTAAAATACACAAATTTTGGCAATATTTAACCAATTAAGATTAAATTTAACATTAAAATTAAATTGAATTTAAATATTTTCTATTTAACATTGAAGTTTTATTGAAAATACATGACGTTTACACTTGCTAAAATACTCTCTTATACCTAAATTTGCCGTACCATACCGATTTGATAGCTCACTTTACAACATCTTGTTTTTATTTTTATAAAATAATACATTGATTTTGTCACCCAAATCAATTACCAACCAAATATGAAAAGCAAATTTATTTTTGAACAAATTAAAAGTGACTGTCTCATGAATTTTTCTCGACTCTCTAAATTGCCGTTATTGGTAGCGTCAATCTTATTATTGACCTTCTCGGCATGTAAAAACGATGATAATTTAGTCATCGACCCAATCAAATCCACGAAGGATTATGATTCCAAAATTGTGCAAGAGTGGCAAGACTTGTTTCTGCAAGTTGAACGCTATGCTGCAGTTTATCGCCCTTGCCCTGCTGCCCGTATGTTAGGATACGTTGGTTTGGCTGAGTATGAGGCTTGTGTGGCGGGTATGCCTGAGTATCAATCCATTGCTTCTCGCTTTGCAGGTTTGAATATACCTCAAGTGGAGTTGGGTAAGGAATATCATTGGCCCACAGTATTAAATAATGTCAACGCTGTGCTTTACAAGAAGTTTTTCGCCAATGTTCAATCCAATGATTTATTTAAAATCGCTTCATTAGAAACGACTTACAACGCGCAGTATTCCAATACAGTGCCTACGGAAGTGTATAGACGCTCAAAGGATTTCGGTATTGCTATGGCTAACGCTGTTTGGGATTATTCTGCAACAGATAAAGAAGGACATGACAAATATCTTGACCCGCGCCCGACAAGCTATGTACCGCCAACAGGACCAGGCAAATGGCAGCCAACTGCACCAGGCAATGAAAGAGCCATGTATCCATATTGGGGCAAAGCACGGACTTTCGCTATCAAAGAAGAGGATAAATTAGCGCGCCCGCCGCTCCCTTATTCTGAAGATAAAAACTCTGCTTATTATGCTCAAGGTTTAGAAGTCTTTACTCGGACAACACCACAAACGAGCGAAGACCGTTGGATTGCTGAGTTTTGGAGTGATGACGTTTTGGGTTTCACCTTTAGCCCACCTTCTCGTTGGGTAGCCATTACGAATGAGGTTTTGGCTGCTGAAAAATCAAACCTTGAAACAGCGATTATGGCGGCTGTAAAAGTAGGATTATCTCTAAATGATGCTTCTGTAGCTTGTTGGAATTCAAAATTTACTTACAATGTTGAACGACCATCTACTTTTATCAATAAAATGATGAATAATAATTGGAATGTTCTTTCTTTAACCAGCACTGGATTCCTTAGAAGTACACCTTCGTTCCCTGCTTATCCAAGCGGTCACTCTACTTTTGGTGGAGCAGCGGCTGAGGCATTGGTTTCGGTTTTTGGTGCTAATTATGCCATGACTGACCGTTGCCATGAAGCCCGTTCTGATTTCAACGGCAAGCCTCGCTACTTTGAATCTTTCTACGATATGGCAGTTGAAAATGCCTTCTCTCGCATTTGGTTGGGTGTACATTGGCGCATGGATTGCGAGGAAGGATTGCGTTTGGGTTATGTGGTTGGTCGTCGGGTGAATGCTTTACCGTTTAAGAAATAATATAAAATACAATTAATTTAATAAAATAAAAACTGCCGTTTTGAAGTGATTTCAAGACGGCAGTTTTTTGTTTTATTTGAAAGTTCCCTACATTTTCATTAAAATACCTTTTTATACTGAGGGGTGTTACATTTTATAATTTCAACAAAAATCCAATCAAAGCCGCTATTAAAATAATATAAGGCTCTGGCACTTTTTTATATTTCCAAAGAATAAAAACTGTGATGGCTGCCATTATAATAGTCGGTATATCAATCAAAGACTTCATGCCTAAAATCACAACAGCACCTGCAATAGCACCAATGGCTGCTGCTGTAACGCCGTCCACAAAAGCTTTGATGGCTGGAAGTTTACCATATTTTTTGAAATAAGGAGCAGGCAAAACTGTCAAAATATAGCAAGGTAAAAATGTGGCTATTGCTGCTACGCAAGCCCCCTTAAAACCAGCTACTAAATAGCCAATAAATGCCACTGTAATCACAACAGGACCCGGCGTAATCATCGCAACTGCTACGGCATCTAAAAATTGCTGTTCATTCAGCCAATGATATTCTTTGACCGTTCCTGAATATAAGAAAGGAACAATAGCCAAGCCACTGCCAAAGACAAATGCTCCAGCTTTTCCAAAAAACAAGAAGATTTGCCATAAAACAGAATCAGTTGATATTGCTGCTGTGGCTTGTAAAATGATAGGATAAAATGGAAATATGCTTTGAGCAGCTCTAAAACGAGTCAAATACTGAGGGGGTGCTTTCACCAACCAATAAAAGACGCCAGCGCCTAAAAAAAACCAAACACTTTCTGATTGAGTAACGACCGTTCCAATAAATGAAACGGCGAACAAGCCCCATAATAATTTATCTTTACCAAGCGATTTATTGGTCAATTTATAAGCACTAAATCCAATAATGCCTATTACTGCTGCACTAATGCCATAAAAAACCGCTTGCATCCAAGGCAATCCACCATAATGCTGATACGCCACACCTAAGCCAATGACCATTAAAAAAGAGGGGATAACGAAAGCCAAACCTACCACCGTTGCCCCTAAAATTTTGTAATGCACATAGCCTAAATAAATGGCTAATTGAGCTGCCAAAGGTCCCGGTGCTAATTGTGCCAAAGCCAAACCTTCTTTATAATCCTCTTCTGAAATCCATTTTTTCTGCTCTACCAAATCGCGGTGCATATAACCTACTAAGGCGACTGGGCCACCGAACCCTGAATAGCCCAGTTTGAAAAAATATTGGACTAATTCCAAAAGACTATATGGTGGATTGTTATTTTGAGTAGTGAAATGGGCATTTTTCATTCTTATTTCATTATTTTCAAAGCAATATCAAGCCGTTGTGATACATTATCCCAATTGATGACATTAAAAAGGGCATCCACAAAATCGGCTCTTTTGTTTTTATATTTCAAATAATAGGCATGTTCCCAAACATCAATCACGAGCAGAGGCACGACACCCCATTGTGTCAATTTTTCATGGTTTTCGCATTGCAAAACCGTCAAACTATCTGAATATGGTTGATAGCCCAAAATGCCCCAACCGTTGCCGTCCACGTTTTTTGAAGTAGCAGCAATATAGCCTTTTAGTTTATCGTAAGAGCCAAAGTTTTTTTCAATGCGCTTGAGCAATTCCCCCTTGGGTTCTGTTTTTTTATTGGTCAAATTTGTCCAAAAAATGGTGTGCAAAACATGAGATGAAAAGTGAAATGAGAGCTTTTTAGTCCAATAATCCACTGTTTCAAAATTATTAGCATCCATTGCTTCTCTAATTTTTTTCAAATCATAATTAGCCGCTTTCACTGCACCGCCATGATGAAAAGTGTAGTGCAGATGCGTTGTTTCAGCGTCCATATTGGGTTCTAAAAAATTTTCAGCGTAAGGTAGAGGTAGTAGGGCAAAATTTCCATTGGCATCTGTCAGTTTGTCGATACCCCCCTCAGTAAGCGAGGCTGCAAAGACGGAATTATTGGGCAGGATAGTTGCGCCACCCAAGATTAAGCTGTTTTGCAAAAAGTCTTTTCTATTCATAGCATTTAAATTTAATAGTGATATTAGTTTAAATGCTAAAAATAGCTTTTTGTTGTTGGAAAGTCTTGAAAATTAAATAATGAAGCGTTTTATTGCAATATTGCCTTGAAAAATGTCATCAAACTACAGACAATAATAATGACTCCAACAGCTATAAACATCTTTTTGGTAGGCAATTTTGTGGTCAACATAGCAGATAAAGGAGCAGTAATGACACCTCCAATGAGTAAACCAGCTATAATTTTCCACTGACCAAAGCCGCCGCCGATCATAAAAGTGAAAGCACTCGCGAAGGTCAAAACGAATTTGGCGAAACTGGAACTGCCTATCACATAACGTGGCGTCTGTCCGTTTTTGATGAAAGTACCTGTCACCAAAGGACCCCAACCACCGCCACCAAATGAATCAATAAAGCCACCCGTGAAACACAATCCGAAGATATTGATTTTCTTTTTTTCTACTGTTTCACTCTTAAAAGCATTGATTAAAATTTTAACACCTAAATAAAATGTATATAATGCCATCGTCGGTTTGATGAAAGAAGGGCTTTTATGATGCACTAAAATCAAAGCAATTGCGCCAACAATTGCCCCAATCGCTCCTGGAATTGACAGGGCTTTAGCAAATTTCCAATTAACATTCCCATATTTATGATGACTAAATGCACCCGCTGCACTCGTAAAAGTTTCAGCAGAATGGATACTCGCGCTAATCGAAACAGGCGGAATATTGAGGATTAACAACACCGTCGTACAGATTACGCCATAGCCCATGCCCATAGAACCTGCCACCATTTCAGCGCAAATACCCGTCAAGACCATCCAATAAAATATATGGTTCTCTTCGCTCAGCTTGCTGGTCAATACATCTAAACCACTGATAGACGAGCCAAAAGCCAATATGATTGCCAAAGCCAAACCGAGCCCTAAACCAATCCAATATTTCCGACTTTTATTTTTTAATATGGGGGTTTCTAAGGTCACTGCTGTTTCTTCGTTGAGCATGTCTGATAGCTTTTTATCCATTTTTATTGGGTTGAAATAATGGGAATGTTTTAAATCATTTTTAAATTATACTGCAAAGATAATGCCTTATCCCATAATTCCTATAAAAATAGTATGATTTAATAATAAAAAAATACCCCCTCAGTAATTTACTTCAAAATCCCATTATCAAATGTCAAAGCCACATAATATAAGCCACCCAAAGTCGGTCCTGCCGCATACTGAATATAGCGTTTGTTCAATAAATTTGAACCACCCACTTTGATAGTCGTTTTCCATTGCGGAATGCGGACATTAAATTGTGCATCTACAGTATAAAATGAAGGAATATTACCATTTGCCAAAGGACTTTCCCAATTAAATGCTTCTTGCCACTTAGCCACTACATTAAATCCGACATTTTTGACCACTTCTCTATTGCCAAAGCTCACATTCGTTACCCATTTTGGTGTGTTGAAAGCGGTGATAAAAATATCAGTTGTTGCGTTAGATTTGATATTATTGTAGTTGACATTGCTTGAAAGGGTATATTTTTTAAAAAAATTATACGTCACACCCAAAGACGAACCGTAGCTAACATACTCATTTTTAGCATTCGTAAAAACCCGATAACGGTCTTGTTTTGAGCGAGTAAGCATATCTAAAACCGATGCATCCGAGCCGACTTTATCCGTTTTAGGCACTGCTACTTCCACTTGACCTAAAAAACCTTGATAAATATTATAATAAGCATCCCAATCCAACGAAATTTTATTGTCTGCTAAAATGCTTTTATAGCCGATTTCATACGAATTAATATGCTCAGGTTTCAAAGCAGGAAGGTTGGCAATGACGAGTTTTGATTTGTTATCCAAAGCAGCTTGATTTTTATTTTTTCCACCTGCCACATCCGTATTCACAGCCGCCGTAAAATTGTCAATAGAGGTCAAAGTGTATGAATTGTCCAAATAACCGATGCCTTCATTAACCCTCGACAAGCCGCCAACACGCCTCACATTACCATTATTCACAAAGGACAAAGCTTCAAAAAGAGCAGGAAAACGCCAGCCATTTTGAAAAGAAGCTCTGAAATTATGATTTTCAACGGGCGAATAAACTAAGGCGATACGAGGGTTAATTTTGGGCGAAAATTCAGGATTTTGATCAACCCTCAAAGAAGCATTTAATTTTAATTTGTTGTTGAAGAACCGTTTGGTAGCTTGTGCGAAAGCCCCATATTTTTTGTAATAAATATAATCCCCAAAACGCCCGTCCACGTCCGCAACCGTGCGTGTACTGAGGGGTCTTGAAAAATCCACGAAATTATTGCCATCAGGCGTCACTTGATAAATGCGATAGTCAGCACCCACCAAGAGGTCTATTATTTTAACTTTTTTACTCAAATTCCATTGAAAATCAGCATGATATAAATTAGATAATTGTTTCAACCATGCGCCGCCCGTAGCAGGTGCGCCTGCAACATTGGCTGCAATATCCCAATTATTGATGCCCACTATGGTCTGTTTTAATTGGTCAAAAGCAGCTGTGCCAGGCTCTACGCGTCCTTTATCCGCTTCAACACGAGCCATTTTAAAGGCTTGATCCAAAGGCACATCTTGATTGACAGCCCCTTGCAAAGCAGTTTGAAAACGGGTAGCCCAAGCCGCATTTGACCCATTATTGAGGTCTAAATTATCTGTCAAAGGCTTCAAATTATATGACTTGCCTGTATTTTCAATCGAACTATAAGCCCTTAAAAAAAAGTCGCTGCCCTTTAATTCCAACCGATGATTTTGAACGGTGACGCCTTCCAAACGGATTTTATTGCCGCGCTGAAATAGCCCATCCATCAAGCCCCAACGATAGGTATAATTAATTTCCAAATTGTCATGGATGCGATAAAACAGTCCTGCATCGAATTTGGCGTTTTTTACTGAGGGGGGTGTCAAATCCTTTTCAAAATAGCCCGTTCGAGCCACATTGAATGCTTGCGATTTTCCTTTGTAATTTATAGTGACCGACGTGCGATTATTGCGCTCATCGCCGTAGCGATTCCACAGGTCAGCCGTAGGATTGTTATCATCCGTCAATTCAGGAAAACGAGGATTAGCAGAACTTAATATATTAGGGTTTTGGTCTGTATAAGTGCTTGATAACCAATCAGTTCCGTTCAAGTACGAAGCATTTATTTTAAAGGCAAATTTATTATTAAATGCTTTGGCGTAGCGAATCGCCGTTTCATTTAAGGCAGATAGAGCGTGATCTTTACCATCTACATGATTCACACCGACCTTTTGATATATACTCAAACCTTGATACGTAAACGGATTTTTTGTATATAAACTCGCCAATCCATTCACTGCATTCATGCCATACAAAGCCGAAGCAGCACCAGGCGTAATTTCAAGGCTGGCAATATCCAACTCAGTGGGTCCTATCGCATTGCCCAACGGCACGCCCAAAGTCGCTGCTTGAATATCCACGCCATCCACCATTTGCATAAAACGAAAATTATTGGGAATATTAAAACCTCTTGCATTCGGGACTTTAAAAGTAAGGCTGGAAGTGGTCAATTGGATACCTTTCACATTGTCTAAAGCATCGTAAAAACTGGCGGCGGGTGATTCCTTAATCGCTCGAATATCCAATTTTTCAATGGCGACTGGCGATTGTAAAATCTTTTCCTCAACTCTCGAAGCCGAAACGACGACTTCTTTTGTTAAAACATTTTGTGTGTTGAGTTCAATTGAAATTTTGCTGTGAGCATCCAATACATCAATTTCTCGAGCTTCAAAACCTACGCTCCGAAAAACTAAAGTGAAAGGAAATTTCAATTTTGCTCTAAATGAAAACTCTCCATTTTCATCCGTCACCGTTCCAGCCAAACTATTTTTTAATTGAATAGTCACGCCAGGAAGTGGCTCTTTTTTCTCTTGGTCATTGACTTTACCTGTTATCAAAATGACCTCATCTTGAGCGGCAATTTTTGTATTGGGTAAAAAAATAAAGCTGAGGGTGAATAAAAAAATAACAGTCAGGTGATTTGTAAAATACTTCATAGAAATTAATTTTTTGTTGATAATTAATTGATTAATTCGAGTGATGAGGCAAAGGTAAATTTTAATTCATATAATTCCTATCAAATTAGTATGAATTTAATAAATTTTTTTACCCTCTCAGTATTTGACCAAACTACTGTACAGTAAAAAAAATTAAATTGTAAGGCATTGATAATCAATAATATAGTTACAAACAATATTGGCTAAATAGTCAATAAAAGA
>JAYTUY010000139.1:0-21499 GCA_043744275.1 Saprospiraceae bacterium | reverse complement strand
AAAAAGACAATACCCTCTACAACCAAATCAATGAGCTTTATGACAATCACTTGCAACCGTTGTTAGATTTGTCGGATTTTCTACTCGGACTATCGGGTGGCGAAGAGATAAACGCCTACAATCGTTTCGCAGAGATTGTCCGTTCGGCGGCAAAAGACAGTGACCCGGCTGCCATCGAAGCCCTCAATGAATTGGAGGCTATTGACAAACTGCTGACGCCCAGCAGTCCTAAAAAAGCGGCAGTGGCTGATGCCACGCCCAAAGTTTTGGCTAATTAAAAACCAAAGAGCCGTTCACTTTTTTCAAGAGTCTGAACGGCTCTTTTTTTATGCTTTTCAGACCATTTTCGATACTAAATGGTCTTGATTTGATACAACTTTGTCTTGATTTGATACAAAGTTGTACCGATTTGATACAACTTTGTACTGATTTGATACAAAGTTGTACTGATTTGATACAACTTTGTACCGATTTGATACAAAGTTGCATCAATTTTGATGCTGATTTATCTCGATTTGATACCAATTTGCCCGTTTTTAGGGCAATTTACTTGGCTTTTAGGCAATTTTGTCTTGTTTTTAGAGAAATTACTTTTGTGGGCTAAATTCAAGATGTTCGATAGTTGCCTAAAAAATGCTGCGTGGGCGTTGGGTATGTCTAAGGTAATTTTCATGGCTCTTTTTAATGTCAGTTTTGTTTTTTGGGATTTGGGAGACCCCTCAGTATTTTTGGAGTAAAGCCCTTCTTTTGTTTGAGGATGGAATTTTTATAATACTATTAAATTAACAATATTTTTAAGTAATCAACTTAATTGCAAAGATTTTTTTTCTTTTGTATAGTATCTACCTACACACAAAGGAGTATTATCTAATTTTTCACTTATCATTGAAGTTGTAAAAATGATTTGATGTGAAATTGTCGTGTTTTTAGATAATTCAGCAATAATTTCTTGTAAATTTTGTGTTCTAACCATTTCCATCCCTTTATCTTCCATGTTATCACAGAGTATAAAACGTGGGAATCTAAAAAAGGCAAGCTCCAAAGAAGCAAAGAAAATTGCATATCGAATTGCATTTTTTAGATAAATATTTGAACTTGCTGAAAAGTTAAATGCTCCATCCAACGAAAAAGCATTATTAAAAAAGTCGATTTCAACTTTTTCAGCTTTTTGGAATTCTTCTTGTCTATCTAAGTCTTTTTCAAGTATATATAATGTGTATTTTTCTATTTTTTTCAATGCTTCATTATTTTTAATTCTTTGGTTATCAGTTTTCAGCTTAATATTATTTTCTAAACCTTCTTTTTTTAACTTCAATATAGATAATTCATTATTTAGTTCTTCTATTAATTCTAAAGTTTTAAATTGTTTTAAATAATATTCAATTCTCCCTTCTAAATTTCCTTTTTCTATTAACAAACTATCAATTTCTTCATCTCTGCTAGATTGGTTCTCCTGTAAAATTAAATCCAATTCTCTTTGTAAACGCCTTACTTTATCTATATTAATTTTATATGTTTCTTTATTCTTTGATAACTCATTTTCCTTTATTTGAAGGAGTTTTTTTGATTCCTTTATTTGAATTTCTAACTCTTGTTTCATCCGTTGAGCATTAGTGTTATCTGCTTTATCTATTATAGGTTGTTTACACAGAAAACAATGATTGTTATCTTCTAAATGACTATCTAGTGGGCTTAAACACTCTGGGCAGTTCATTAAAGGTAATTCACCTAATATTTCTTTAGTTAAAATAGAATTATCAATTGCTTTAACTCTACGTTCAAGAGTTTCTATAAACTGAGTTGAATCATAAATATTCATTTGATAGTTTTCAATATCGACATTGATAGCTGTAACTTTAATCCTTAGAGGATTTAACTGTTTTTGAATTAGTTCTAACTTTATCGGGGAACTTTTTTGGTTTCTAATAAGAATAGCCTCTTTCGTTTTAGAAATTTTACTATCAATATTTATAACTTGATTCTTAATATCTTCAATTTCTTTATTTATTTTTTTTACACTGGTCTCAGTTCCACTAAAGCTAAGAACTTTACTCAAACTATCAAATTGTTTCTTTTTTTCATCATAAATCTTTTCGTTATATTTCAAATCTAATCTATCCTTATATAGTGAATCATCATAGATTCCTAGTAAAACTTCTGAAATTGCTTGTCTGGTAAGTGGTAAATCAAATCTTTCAAATTTAAAAAGGCTTTGAGTTGGCGAATCCTGATCTATATACAGTAATCTTAATATTTGATGTATTGTTATATTACTATCTTCACTTTTAACTTCTGGGAAGCCTAAAATATTAAATATTATATTTGTATAGCTTAATTTATTTTCCGTCTGTTGATATGAAAAATGTTTCCAACCTTCAAAATTAGATTTAATAGCGTCTTCATATTTACCCCAGAAAATATCCATGGGTTGTTTTAAATTTTCTGAAACATTTCTTTTTATTGTAATGTTTATATCGTTTATTTCAAGTTCTACAAAAACACTGTTGCATTTTTTAGCATCATTGTTCCAATTACTGTAATCTCCCCCTAATGAAAAATAAATAAAGTTTGCTATTGTAGATTTTCCAGAGCTATTTTGACCTCTAATTATATTCAATCCTTTATGGAACTTTTCATCATATGCAATATTTCCAGATTGAGTAATAATTACTAATCTGTTCAAAATAAGATATGGTCTAATTTGTGTCATATTTAATATCAATTAACTGTGTTCTATATTTGAATCCATTTTTTCCTAACAAAGGAAAATCATTAATTGGGCTTTTTAATAATTTAATTATATTCTCTTCTTTGATGTCCATAATACTAATTTTTTCCATTAGATTATTAGGGATTTGCTTATTTGTTCTCTTAACTATATTTTTGGTCAATTCTTTAGAATCTATGAAGCCATAGGATGCTAAACATTTGAGTGCTGATGATTGATATGGTTTCATTCTTTCAAAAATCCTTTTGGCATCTACTAAATCTTCGTATGGATTGGGTTTATCTTTGAAAATCTTTTTGAGTTCAGAAAATTCAATAGGAAAAATGATACCTTTTGTTTCATTAGGAAAAACAAGGTAAAAATCCCAAATTCTTATTCGGTCAAATTCAATGCTATCTTTTTTTATATTTTGGATAAGTCTAAGCATTCTAAATACACAATTATATATATCGAATGCAGGATGATAGATTAACATAGTCTATTTTGTCCATTTAATATGGCAATTGCCAGTTAAAAAATATAACATTCCATTAATATCTTGAACGGTAAATCCTAAGTGATTTTCTTCAAGTTCGTTTTGCAATGGCTTAACAATAAATTCTGTTATCATTGAATTTATAATTATTTCAGATTCACCTTTATAAATTAAAGGGTATATATTATTCATAAAATAAGATTCTACAAGAGCTAATAAATGGACATTAATTTGTTGAGCTGATTCTGAAAATTGATGTTTTAATAACTTTTTTGCATATTGCTCTTTTACTCTTAGACCGTATTCTAAAAAGCTTCCTCTATCAGCAGCTAATAATTTAGCTTCTAATCCAATAACAGGTTCATTTTCAAGAGGATTTCTATAATGCTCTAATGCTTCAATAATAGTTTTGAAGTCTTGATTTTTTGATTGCTCAGTTTTGAATTTGTTTAGCAATATAGACATTTGCGATTTTTTCTCGCTAGTATCTCCAAAATGTAAATTTGTATTTTTAGTTATATTGCCTGCTGCCAAATCTCCCTTTACTTCATTGCTGTCTTGACTTATTCCATTCATGTTTATTAATTTGTTTTTGTCATATCACCACCGGCTTGATCTCCTCCAACTTTATTGCTTTTTTGAATAGACTTTCCAATATTACTATTGTTGTTATATATTTGAGTCACTTTATTAAGAGTAATTACACTAATAAATAGCGATATAATTGAACAAGCTGATGCAATAAAATTTAAAGCTTCCATTTTATTTTTTATTAAGTGTGAAAATTAATTGTTTATCAATAGATGCAAATATAATTAATTGTTTATTTTATCATTCATAATATCACAAGTATTTTACTATTAATTCTCCCTACACTTTCACCTCTCAAACCTCACTCCCAAATGCCACAAAAAATTCTCCACCAAAGGAAAATGTGCTGGAGGCATTGGCAAGTAAAGCTCCGTACCGACCAATTGTTTTAAACTATACGCCCGTGTTTCATCTTCTGTGATATAGCGCGAAATGACCACCCGATAATGTTTATCCACGCCAATAATGCCTCTATCGAAGGTGCGATGCAGATTGGGGCAGAGGGCAAAACCGTTGGACACGGTATCATCGTTGGAAATACTGAGGGGTTTGATGTGGCAAGCATCTTTGCCATAAGGTGTTCCGCCATGTTTCAATTTCTGAAATTTGGATAAGTATATTTTGTGGTTATCACTAAGCAGCATGTTTGTTCAATGTGGTTTTAACTTAGAAATTGTGTTGATTCAAAAGAAAGCAAATATAGTTTTTAAATAGGATAAGTTGCTAATAAAAAGGCTTGAATTATCATCCATGTTGTATTTGCAACATTCACATTCCAAAGCTTTCCCAAAGGCATTCATGTAGAATAGATTTTTTACCAAATACGGGTAACAGAATAAACATCAAAAGCAATATCACTTGAAACAATATACATGTTTTCAGCAATAGCTTGAGCAATAATTAAGCGGTCGAAGGGGTCACGATGCAAAAGTGGTAGGCGTTCATTTTGAAGTATATGGTTGTGTCGAATATCAAGTGTCTTGAAATTATTTTCAGCAAACCAAATTATTGCCTGAGTATCAATCAAAACATTCATAGCATGTATTCTTTAAAATCATCGAGTGGCGCATTAAAATCTGCAGATAGTTCAAAACGAGCACGACTAAAACCTGCACGGCGATGTTTCGGCTTTTTACGAATTTGTAGCACGATAACTACATCATAATTCCCTTCTGAAACACCTTGGAGTGGTATAACAGGATTGTTGCCATCAATAAATATTTCTTTTGAAATTGTAATCATTTTTCTATTATTTTCTACAAAACTAAACCTTTTCTTTGGAAATATCGAATCTACTTAATAAAAAAGTTTATTAAACTAACTGTCTCTGAAAAAGAAAGCACGGTTGACTTTGGAGCAAATACGGCTGATCTGGGTATAAAAAAAAGGGGTTGTCTCAAAACTATTGAGTCAACCCCTTTTTTTATTTTATTATAATTGGCTATTTCAATTATTCATCATCATCATCGCCAGTTCCGACTTCTACAGGAATTTTTGAAGGCGTTTCAGCAATTTTAGCGCGGATTTCACCCTCCATAGCATCCGCTACTTCTGGATTATCAAGGACAAATTGCTTGGCAGATTCACGACCTTGCGCAATTTTAGTGCCTTTATAACTGTACCAAGCACCTGATTTTTGAACAATATCAAGGTCAGAACCCAAGTCCACGATTTCACCTGCTTTTGAAATACCTTCACCGAAGATAATATCGAACTCTGCCGTGCGGAAAGGCGGTGCTAATTTGTTTTTCACAACTTTCACTTTCACGTGATTACCCGTCAAATTGCCGTCTTTATCTTTAATTGCTGAACCTGATTTGCGAATATCCAAACGAACCGATGCATAGAATTTCAAAGCATTACCGCCCGTAGTGGTTTCAGGATTACCGAACATCACGCCGATTTTTTCACGCAATTGGTTAATAAATATGCAGCAACAATTGGTGCGACCAATAGATGCCGTCAATTTACGCAATGCTTGCGACATCAAACGCGCCTGTAAGCCCATTTTAGAATCACCCATTTCGCCTTCAATCTCTGCGCGAGGCGTCAAAGCCGCCACGGAGTCAATCACAATTATATCTACAGCACCTGAGCGAATCAAATTTTCAGTAATTTCAAGAGCTTGCTCACCATTATCTGGTTGAGAAATCAAAAGATTGTCCACATCTACGCCCAATGCTTCTGCATAAAAGCGGTCAAAAGCATGTTCAGCATCTACAATAGCCGCCACGCCACCTCTTTTTTGACACTCAGCAATCATGTGAATGGCTAAAGTCGTTTTACCAGAAGATTCTGGACCATATATTTCAACTATTCTACCTTTCGGAACGCCACCTGTGCCGAGGGCAATATCAAGCCCAATTGAGCCAGTAGAAATAGTTTCTACTTCTAATACTTGCTTCTCGCCTAAGCGCATGACGGTTCCTTTACCATACGTCTTGTCTAAGCGGTCAAGTGTCATTTGTAATGCCTTGAGTTTAGAGTCTTTTTCTTTCTCGTTTCTATCGACTGCCATTTTTTAAGATTTTGAATTTGACCATTATTGTTAATTCCGAAGGAATCCCAGAGGGAAAACATTTCGTCACAAAGATAAACATTTTGTTTTTAAAAACAAATTTTGTTTATTATTTTTGAAAAAAAGTTTTAAATTGTTTTAAAAAGTATAGACGAAAAATAAATTTAGATGCGTTGCCCGACGATGCGTATTATACCACGAATTTGACGAATTGACGAATTTTACGAATTTATGTGTTGACAATTGGATGTTGACGAATGACTACACCCCCTCAGTATTGAGCCATAAAAAGTGTCATTTTGTCAGTCAAATTGGCGTGGCATTCCTTTTGAGTCTTCATTTTATATAAAAATACACATTCCATAAATCCTTAATCCAAAAAGATAAAAATATGATCAAAGGAAACATTTCTGTACAAACGGAAAACATTTTTCCCATTATTAAAAAATTCCTCTACTCCGACCAAGAGATTTTCCTCCGCGAGTTGGTTTCTAACGCTGTTGATGCGACCACGAAGGCAAGCACCCTTGCCAAAAGAGGCGACCTACAAGGCGAATTGGGCGATACGAGCATCGAAGTTAAGATAGATAAAGATGCTAAAACATTGACTATCAGCGACAAAGGCATCGGCTTGACCGCTGACGAAGCGCAACGCTACCTTTCGGAAGTGGCTTTTTCAAGTGCTTCTGAATTTATCGAAAAATATAAAGAAGGGGCTATTATCGGGCATTTCGGTTTAGGTTTTTACTCGGCTTTCATGGTAGCCAAGCAAGTAGAAGTTGTTTCAAAATCATATAAAAACGAACCAGCAGTGCGTTGGACATGTGATGGCACAACTGAGTACGCTATCGGCGAGGCTGACAAAACGTCACGCGGCACGGATGTCATTTTGCATATCGCTGAAGATGAGTTGGAATATATTGACGAAATGAAAATCGAAGGCTTGCTTGAAAAATATTGCAAGTTTTTACCAGTCAATATTATTTTCGGCACTGAGAAAAAAGACGATGTTGATGTTCCAAAAATCATCAATAACCCTTCGCCCGCTTGGAAAAAATCGCCGAGCGAATTGACGGATGAAGATTACAAAAACTTTTATAGCGAGTTGTATCCTTACAGCCCTGCGCCGCTTTTCTGGATTCACCTCAATGTGGATTATCCGTTTAATTTGACAGGTATTTTGTACTTTCCAAAAGTGAATAATGCTATCGAAGCGCAAAAGAATAAGGTGCAACTTTTCAGTAATCAGGTGTTCGTAACGGATAATGTGAAAGAGATTTTGCCTGAATTTTTGACCTTGTTGCATGGGGTAATTGACTCGCCTGATATTCCTTTGAACGTTTCGCGTTCGTATTTGCAAAGCGATAGAGAAGTGAAAAAAATCACTCAATATATCACTAAAAAAGTAGCGGATAAATTGAGTGAATTGTTCAAAAATAATCGCGAAGAATACCAAGCCAAATGGCGTGATATTGGCGTTTTTGTCAAATATGGTATCATCTCTGATGAAAAATTTGCTGAAAGAGGCAATGAGTTCGCTCTCTTGCAAACGGTTGATAATCAATACTTTACGATTGAAGAATTTAAGGAAAAAGTCAAAGCCACTCAGACCGATAAGAACAATCGCCTTGTCCTGATTTATACCAATAATCCTCAAGCGCACCATGCTCAAATAGATGCAGCGAAGGCACGTGGATATGAGGTTTTGGAAATGGATATTATGATTGATAATCATTATATGCAGCACATTGAATACAAAGGCGGCGAGGTCACATTCGTTCGAGTGGATTCTGATACTGCCGATCATTTGGTAGAAAAAGATGCCAAACGCGAATCTGTTTTGACCGAAAATGAGCAAGATGCCGTGAAAGAAACTTTCCAAAACTTGGTGAAAGGTACCCCCTCAGTACAAGTCGAGTTGAAAGCCCTTACGCCTGAGGATCAGCCCGTTCAAATTACGCGCAATGAATTTATGCGTCGCATGAATGAGATGCGTCAATTTCAACAAATGGATTTTGGTGCAATGCCCGATTCAATGTCGCTCGTGGTCAATACCAATCATCCGCTGATAGCTGATAAATTATTGACTATCAAGGATTTAGAAGAAAAAGAAAATTTTGCTCGCTATCTTTATGACTTAGCGCAAATCTCTCAAGGTACGCTCAAAGGCGCAGATTTGACAGCGTTTGTGAAGAGGAGTTTAGCCTTTGTGAAGTAAAATATAAGTGATGAGATATGAGTGATGAGATATAAGTCGGGATATGAATTATTAAAATTAAATTTGCAACGTAACAAGAGACACTGCTTTCTTGTTACGTTTTTTTTGTTTTTAGACCGTTTTATACTGAGGGGGTCATGTTGGATTTTAAAAAAATATTTCACAACTAATTGACAAACAAATATTTATATAAAAATGAAAAAAATAATATTTACTTCACTCACCTTATTTTGTATTCTTTTTTCATCTTGTTTAAAAATAAGCATTACTGCGGAAGAACTTGTAAAATCTAATAATGATAGAAATTTACAAGAGAAAAAATGGTTAATTGTAACGAATGATACTGAGTTGTCGCAAGAGTTTTTGATTCATTTAAAGAACGATTTGAAGTCTTTTTTAAGGCAAAAAAATATGGATGTGCATGGCGTGAATGTCCGTTATATGACTAAAGTAGAAGCGCAAACTATAAGATTAAATCCTTTTGTTATTTTTAAAAAAGAACCCAATATTGCCATCGGGGAGAAGAAATATAGAAAAGATAGGCTGCAAATAGGGCTTCGCCAAGTTATAGAAAAAGATTTACAAGTATTGGAAGATAGTCTTGCAACAATTAAACCTGATGTAGTATTCAACGTTGATGTAAAACATGAACATCGCTCCGTTTATTTTACTCTTTCAAGTAGCACACAAGAGCTTGACGATGCGTCTTATATTGCAGAATTAACATCGGCGGATGGAAAAATTATTTATTGGCAAGGTGAAATTTTAGTAGAGCATTTGGCTAAAATGGACATGATACCCGCCGCTCAAAAAGCGGCTGGGAAATTAGTAGAAATTTTTAAAAAAGAATTGATAATCAAATAATTATGAATCATATTTTATCAAAATATGCCAACTTGCTGGTTAACTATTGCCTTGAAATAAAAGAAGGCGAAAAGCTGTTTATCCAAACCACAACCCTTGCCGAACCCCTCGTGAGAGAGGTATATCGCGCGGCTTTGAAGGCAGGGGCAGCAGTCGTCGAAACCGATTTTATTTTTAGAGAAAAAAGCCGCACTTTTCTCACCGAAGCATCGGAAGAGCAGCTACGAACCATTTCGCCTTTTTATAAAATGGCGATGGAAACTTTTGATGCTTATCTTCATATTCGCGCACCATTTAACCTTCGGGAAGATGCCAATATTGTCTCTGTGCACGGTGGTACTGAGGGGTGGCAATCCAAAATTCGGGGTGAAGCGATGAAAGATGTTTCCAATACTTATTTTGAAAGAACAGCCAAACGCGGGCAAAAAGGCGGCATGAAACGCAACCTTTGCCAGTACCCGACCGATGCCTCAGCGCAAGAAGCAGGCATGAGTTTGAGTGAATATGAGCAGTTTGTTTTCAATGCCTGTCAACTTTTTGAAGATGATCCGATGGCAGCTTGGTTGGGTGTTCGACAATCGCAACAACGCATCGTTGATTATCTAAATGGTTGTCAATCAGTGCGTTATGTCGGTGAAAATATGGATATATCATTTGGTACTGAGGGGAGGGTTTGGATGAATTCGGATGGGCAAACCAATATGCCGAGCGGCGAAGTCTATACCTCGCCCGTAGAGGATTCGGTGAATGGCGTGGTGCATTTCAGCTATCCCTGCCTGTACAATGGGCATGAAGTGGAAGATGTGACGCTGTGGGTAAAAGATGGTTTGATTGAAAAATGGCAAGCCAAACGGGGGCAAGATTTTTTAGATAAAATATTTGATCTCCCAGGCACACGCCGTTTTGGAGAAGCCGCTATCGGCACCAATTACGGCATTAACCGAATGACTAAAAACATTTTGTTTGATGAAAAAATAGGCGGCACGATTCACATGGCAATCGGTCAATCATATATCCAAACGGGTGGTAAAAATCAATCGTCTGTCCATTGGGATATGATTACGGACATGACTAAAGGCGGTGAAATATATGCGGACGGCGAGTTGATTTATAGAAATGGCATATTCCTAATTTAAACACTTATATCTAACTCTATGTGACCTCTGTGTCTATTGTGTTTTAAAAAATATCTAAGCGTTCAACTCAATTCATGGAAAAATTAGGCACTCTCGAAGTCAAAATATTATAAAAAGTCAGCACACTAATCTCGTGGCGCATATAACGAGTGAGCGGCATGGCGCGAATGAGGTCTAAAACTTCCTCTTCGGATTCGGCAATAAAGACTGCCCAAACCTTGAGTTTTTCAAGAGAAACGCTGTAGCTGACCAATTTTCCGTCAGTAAAATATTTGTTGACTAATGCCCTTTGGTCGGGAATACGACTTGTAAACCGTTCTGTCAGAACCGCCGGCATGGTAAAATCAACCATATAATGATATACTTCGTTAGCCATGTCTTTCACTGTTTTATACTTGTTTTATAACACAAATGTACAATAGGATGTTTAGAAAATGATGTAATTTAACTAAACAGCCGTAAGCTATTTTAAAATATTTTATGGAAAAACAAGAAGAATTAGTCCGCTTGAAAGAGCTTTTGAATATTGAAAAACAAGCCGACCTTGATTATTTCAAGACGGTAATTCAGAACAAACCGCTTGAACAACGGCGGTCTGAAGGCTTCACATGGTACCCCCTCAGTATTAAGGCGTCGGGATATACGTATGGTGAACGGGCGTTTGTGACCGTCGAACACAGCGGCAATCCTGAAGATCCGCATCAATTTAGAAGTGGAAATATGGTCAACCTTTTTACCAAGCAAACCGATGTTTATAAGCCTGAACTCAATGGGACGATTCATTTTATTTCAAAAAATTCTATGCGTATTATATTGAATAGCAAAGACTTACCCGATTGGCTCAGTGGTGGACAAATAGGTGTGGACTTGCTTTTCGACGATAGAACATACATGGAAATGGAACGCGCTCTCGATAAAGTGATGAATGCCAAGGGCGATAGATTGGCAGAACTGCGGGATATTTTATTGGGTAAAAAACCGCAATACGACATACGCCCATCAGGTGAATTGTGGAATATGGAGAAGCTGAACGAGTCTCAAAATAAAGCTGTTCAAAATATTGCCCAAACCCACGATGTTGCCATTATTCATGGACCGCCTGGGACAGGCAAAACGACAACCATCGTGGCGGCAGTGAAAAAATTGACTCAAACAGAAAATACAATTCTCGTCACTGCGCCTTCTAATACCGCCGCCGATTTGCTCACCGAACGCTTGGCGAATGAAGGTTTGCAGGTGGTGCGGATTGGCAATATTTCGAGGGTGGACGAAAGTATTATTCGGCTCACGCTTGAAGGACAACTTTCGGCACATCCCGAATCAAAAAATATAAAGAAAATAAAAATAAAAGCGGCTGAACTCCGCCGACAAGCACGGGCTTTCAAACGCAAATTTGATTTCGATGCTAAAAGCAAGCGCGAGGAACTCAAACAAGAAGCCCGCGAAATGTCCGCTTGGGCAAACGATCTTGAAAAACGACTGATTGAACAGATTTTGGATTCAGCTCACGTCATCATCTGCACGCTCGTGGGTGCAGCGCACGGTGTTTTGGAAGGTCGTAAATTTCAAACCGTGGTGATTGATGAAGCGGCTCAAGCCCTTGAGCCTGCTACTTGGATTCCAATTCTCAGAGCCTCGCGTGTCGTCCTCGCAGGTGACCCTTTTCAGTTGCCGCCGACGGTGAAAAGTGTAGAGGCTCAACGGGGTGGTTTGTCTGTTACTTTGATTGAAAAAGCAATTCAAAGATTGTCAAATGTCAATTTATTGAATGTACAATATCGTATGAATCAAGCAATTATGCAATTTTCAAACAAATGGTTTTATGATGGGCAGCTATCTGCACACCCCTCAGTATCGGAGCGTATTTTGACCAATTTTCAAGAAGAGAAGTCGGTCGTTTTTATAGATACTGCTGGGTGTGGTTTTGAAGAAAAACAACATACCGAGAATTTGAGCCGCTACAATCCCGAAGAATTTTTTATTTTGAGAGAACATTTATATCAATATTTGGACGTGTTTCCTTACGAAAAACCATCCATCGGCATTATTTCTCCCTACAGAGAGCAGGTGGAAATCATGAAAAAGCACATCGAAGAAGACCCTCAACTGCAAAATTTGAACATCACCGTTTCAACCATAGATGGGTTTCAGGGGCAGGAGCGAGATGTCATTTACATCTCCCTCGTGCGCTCCAATGAGAAAAAAGATATTGGTTTTCTATCGGATTACAGGCGCATGAATGTGGCGATGACGCGTGCCCGTATGAAGCTCATCGTCATCGGCGACAGCGGTACAATTGGCGAGAATAAATTTTATAAAACCTTCTTGGATTATGTGGATACTGACGGGTCATATTCTTCGGCGTGGTCGTTTATGAGTAGTTCAACGGGATCGTAATTGATAACTTTTGGAGCATTTTTAAAAGTTATTGCTGAATAAAATAAATCAATAGCATTAGATTTTCAATTTTAACTCAAAATAATTAGCATTCAGGCAATCTTTTGAAAATTAAAAAAAGCTATGAGCGAATAACCACTCATAGCTTTCAAATCTTACTCTATTGCTGGATTTTTCTAAGTTCTCTTTATCAAACTGATAATGAGCAGGACACCTGCCGCTCCTAAAGCGGCTGTAATAATATGCCCGATTGTGCCATTGCCAAGCGAATTGCCTAAAAAATAACCGCCGACAACACTACCGACTATGCCGGCTATGATATTGCCAACCAATCCTAATCCAGCACCTCTCACAAGATTGCTGCCCAACCAGCCTGCAACAGCACCAATTAATAAATAAATAATCCAATTTGTTGTGTTCGCATCCATAGTAATTTCGATTTAATTGTTTAAAAATAATTTTTCATTCAACCAAAAATACGAAATTAAATTTCATATCAAAACATTTAAAAGAATATTTATTTTAAAAATAATAAAATTTTAAATTAAAATTCTGTTTACACAATCAATATTTTCAAGTATTCATCTTCTTTTCGGCGCATTTCAGCTTCCTGTTCGTCGCTCTCATCTGTATAGCCGCAAAGGTGTAAAACGCCATGAATCATGACGCGGTGTAGTTCATCATTGAAGGGAATATTTAGATCCTGCGCATTGTCCTTTACTCGATCAATGCTGATAAAAATATCGCCTTCGATTGGATTGTCATTGTAAGGAAAAGTAATGACATCCGTGAGCGTATCATGGTTCAGATATTCGACGTTCATTTGATGGAGATAATCGTCGCTGCAAAAAATATAGCTCACTGCGCCGAGTGTAGCCCCCTCAGTATGAATCGTTTTTTCAATCCACTCAGACAGTAAATTTTGATTAACTAATTGAAAATCAATATCTTCTACATTATAAATAACTTTATCGTCTTCCATTTCAATTAGCTCAATAATTTTTTTACGATGCCTGAAATAACTGCTCCTTCCGCTTGCCCTGCAAGTTGTTTATTCGCTGCACCGATGACTTTACCCATTTCTTTCATGCTTGTAGCACCCGTTTCAGCGATGATATTTTTGACAACGGCTTCTATATCCGCCTCGCTGATTTGCTTTGGCAAATAGCGTTCGATGACTTCTATTTCCTCGCGCTCAGTTTGAGCGAGTTCAGCCCGTCCGTTTTGCTCGAATATACCGAGCGATTCTTTGCGCTGTTTGACCAATTTTTGAAGAATTTTGATGGCATCTTCCGCTGTTACTTCTACTCCTGCACCACTTGTTTTATGCAGCAAAATGGCTGATTTAATGGCGCGAACACCTCGTAAAGTGGCAGCATCTTTTGCTTTCATTGCCTCTTTGAGGTCGTTGTTGATTTTATCTTCTAAGTTCATTTTTATTTATTTAAAATATTGATTATCAATTAAATAAGCAATTTAGTTACATCGCTAAATCCAACAATTAGTGTTTCTTTTTGTTGGTTGGATTCGTCAAATCTCTCTTTATGCCTTTGTCAACTATTTTTAGAGCAATGCTATTGATACCTGCTAAAGACTCGGTGCGCATAAATTGCTCCAACGTAATGATGTGTTGCCCCGCCGCATTAAAAAAAGCATTGGGCTGAATTGGTATTTGAAATTTACATTCAGAGCCGCTACAATCGCCTTCCCATTTGCCCGTATTATCTGCGAGGTCAATATTGAGCAACTGCCTGATGCGCTCACCCGACGGAAACTTTGTATAAATATGTGTGTACATATTTTGCATTGGATACTGAGGGGTATGTTTGATGGTCAGCACGATGTCATAAATCTCCATGGTATCGGCAATATTGAAAGCGAAATTGAGCGTATCGGCATACGCCCATTGACCATTTTTGAGGTCGTATTTCTTTTCAAAAACAACTTTTTCTTTACCACAAGATACCAAAACAACACTGATAAGAGCTGCTAAAGCTATTTTGCTGCGTAAAAATGGAATGATACTTTGGATTAAACGGTTGACTATTTTCACTTTTTTTATTTTAAAAAAATCCAAGAATCGTTTAAAACGAACTCTTGGATTTTGTATTGTTGTGGGCGGAGATTGAGCAATAACTTTGCCTTTACTTGAACATATCTTTCAATCTATCAAAAAGTCCTTTGTCTTCTTTATCAGGATTGGGTTGAAAATTAGGCATTGAGCGAAGACGTTCTAATAAAATGCGTTCATCTTCATTCACTTTGCGCGGCGTCCAGATATTAATATGTACGAGTTCATCGCCTTTGCCATAGCTTTGTACTGAGGGGAGTCCTTTGCCTTCCAAACGGAAGACTTTGCCCGCTTGCGTACCAGAAGGTACTTTTATCCGCACTCGACCATCTAAAGTCGGCACTTCTATACTTGTTCCCAAAGCTGCATCTGCAAAATTGATATACAATTCATGGTGAATATTCATGCCTTCGCGCTGAAAATGCTCATGTGGTGCTTCTTCAATACCGATAATCAAGTCACCTGCACCGCCGCCTTTCGAGCCAGCGTTGCCTTTGCCACTCAATTGAAGCTGCATACCATCCGCCACACCCGCAGGGATTTGCAAATCAATCGTCTCTTCTCCGAAAATAGTGCCTTCGCCTCGGCAAGCATGACAATTGGCAGTGACTACGCGACCACCACCTTTGCAGGTAGGGCAAGCGGATGTGGTTGCCATTTGTCCTAAAAATGTATTGCGTACCTGACGCACATAACCCGAGCCTTTGCAAGTGCCACATGTTGAAACAGAACTGGCATCTTTTGCACCCGAACCATTACACACCGTACAATTTGTTTGTTTTTTAACTTTTATCTTTTTCGTAATCCCTTGAGCAATTTCTTCAAGCGAAAGGCGCACTTTTATCCTCAAATTCGAGCCTCGTTGTCCTTGCGGACGGCGTTGCCCACCGCCATTATTGCCAAAAAATGATTCAAACGGGCTACCACCCATTTCGCCAAAAATATCGCCGAATGCGCTGAAAATATCTTCATTAGAGTTGAATCCTCTGCTGCCACCGCCGTAGCCACTGTTGCCATCCACGCCCGCGTGACCGAGCCTATCGTAACGTGCTCGTTTGTCGGCATTGCTCAAAATTTCGTAAGCCTCAGCCGCTTCTTTGAATTTTTCCTCCGCAGGCTTATCTCCTGGATTGCGGTCGGGGTGATACTGCATGGCAAGCTTGCGATACGATTGTTTTATCGTGTTGTCATCAGCGTTTTTAGGCACGCCGAGTATTTCGTAAAAATCTCTCTTTGTCATTTTAATTACTTGTCAAATATCTAAGAACAGGAGTTTAATGCTCATTTTCAATGCATCATTTCTCTATTTACCGACCACAACTTTGGCAAAACGGATGATTTTATCGCTCAAAATATAGCCTTTTTCAAGGGTATCTACGACTTTACCCACCATTTCTTCACCCGCAGGGATTTCAGTGATGGCTTCATGTTGATCAGGGTCAAAATCAGAACCGACAGGCGATTCCATTTCTACCAAGCCTTTACTTTTAAGAGTTGATTGCAATTTTTGCCAAACCAAATTGACCCCCTCAGTAAATTGCTCATTTTTTGACGCTCTGTCAAAATCGTCTAAAACGGGCAAAAGGGCTGTCAAAGTGTCACGTGAAGCCATCATGATGACTTCCGCTTTTTCTTTCATTGTGCGCTTGCGGAAGTTATCAAACTCCGCTTGTTGGTACAAAATTTTATTCTTCAACTCACTGATTTGCTCTTGCAAAGCCAGCGTTTCCGTTTTAGAATCCTCAATCACTGTAGCATCGTTAGCATTATCTGTTGCCTCCACAGTTTCATCTTGCATCAAATCTTCGTTTTGAAGTGCATCTTTATTTTCCATACCTTTATTTTTAAACCATTTTTTAAACATAAATCATTTTCTACCGACATTTAGCCCCTCTGAGGCAACTCTATAAATAATCACTGGTAATAGCTCAAAATGTCTGCCATTGGGATAAAAGTGACAATTTGGCAGTTTTGTACTCACTTTAATTTACTCGATAAAAATTTTTCAATCTCTTCAATCGGTTTATTAACGCCGATGATGACCCCCTCAGTATTGAGGAGGAATTTGGTTGGAATAACGCGTACACCATACATTTTGGCGATAGGCGAATCCAAGTTTTGAAAATCCGACACATGGTATAGCCAGCTCATGCCCAATCTTTGTATAGCTCCTTGCCACCGCATTTTATCACTCTCAATACCGACGCTCACAATTTCAAAACCTTTAGCATCCGTATAATTTTTACCATGAAAAGCACCATATAATTTTTTCAAATTAGGTGCTTCGGCTACACAGGGTCCACACCAACTGCCCCAAAAATCCAACAGAATATATTGCCCTTTCAAATCGGATAAGGTCATAGGCTCACCCGTGAGCATGGTAGCTGTGAAATCGGGTGCTTTTTCGCCATTGATAAATTTGGGTTGAGCGTACAGATATTTACCGATGAAATATAATATTAATGCTGCTATGGAAATCCACCCGATATTAGCTCTAATTTTTTCTAACATTTTTATTGTAACTTATGAATCTATTTTTTACAAATAAGTCTGCAAAGGTATGAATCTATTTCGACCCCCTCAGTATTTTCATGAAAAAAGAGCCTATTCCGATGCGAAATAGACTCTTCATTAAATTTATTTTGAACAAATTAAACTTATATAATTGATAATCGAGTGAATAAAAGATAGTGTATGATCGATGGGCGAGCATGTTAAAATATTTAACTCAACAAAGATGTCGGTATTAAAACAATAAATCAAACTAATATTTTCTATCTTTGCATAGATAAAATCTATTAAAAAATGAATTTGCAACAGTTAGAATATATAGTGTCTTTGGATGCTCATCGTCATTTTTCAACGGCAGCAGAAAAGTGTTTTGTCACACAACCCACTCTCAGCATGATGATTCAGAAGTTGGAGGACGAGTTGAATGTTAAGATATTTGACCGCAGCAAGCAGCCCGTAGTGCCGACTGAAGTAGGGAAAGCCATTATTGAACAAGCTCGACAGATATTGAACGAAACTATGCGGATGCAGGAAATTGTGAGTATGCACAAGGAAACGCTTGAAGGAGAGTTGCGTTTGGCTATTATTCCCACGCTTGCGCCTTATTTGATGCCACTTTTTTTGAAAAAATTTGCGGAGCGATACCCCTCAGTAAAATTGCATATTTCGGAGATGACGACTGAAAATATTATCTCAAAACTCAAGCAATCTTCCCTTGATGTGGGCATCATGGCAACGCCTACGCTCGATAAAGACCTTTTTGAAAATCCCTTATTTTTTGAAGAGTTTGTGGTTTATGCCGCTAAAAATGAAAGCATTTTATCAAAACGCTATTTATTAGCCAATGATATTGATGTGCATCGGTTGGTTTTGCTGGAAGAAGGGCATTGTATGCGTTCTCAAATGATTAATTTATGCGAATTGAAACAAGCGACGGGCATGATTAACAATGTTTTTTATGAAGCAGGCAGCATAGAAACGCTTAAAAATATGATTGAAATCCATTCTGGCATTACTATATTACCTGAACTCGCTCTGAGCAACATGAGTAAAGAACAACTCAAATTGATTCGTTACTTTAAAAGCCCTGCACCGGTTCGTGAAATCAGTTTAGTCACCCATCGCGCCTTTGTAAAACAACGTTTAATAGGGGTATTAAAAGCAGCCATTATTGATAATATGCCTGAAAATATATTGAAAAATAAGCCCAAACAAGTGGTTTCGATAGTAAAATAATGTTTATTCAGTCACTTCGCCTTCTATTGTCAACTTTTCAGGTTTGCGTTGTCCTTTAATCCAAACTGTCAATTTCTTTTTGAAATAACCCACCTTTGCGGCATCGTATGTGACGGTAATTTTACCATTATTTCCCGCTATTACGGGTTCTTCTTCCCAATCCGACGCCGTGCAACCGCAGTCTGTCCGCACGTTATCAATAATAATGGGTGCATTGGTTATATTTTTAAATTCAAAAATATGTGTTACTGGCTTACCCCTCAGTATTTCGCCGAAATCATGGTCAGGGGGCGTTATCCAAGTGATTTTCGCCGTATTAATGGCAATAAATTGTGTTAAAATAATTAAAAAGGTCAGCATACGTTATAAAATTTAGTTTTCAATAAAAACTTGAATTGAAAAATTAAAACGCATGATGCTTGAAAAGATTTTAATTTTGCACTTCAAAAATCTTTAATCTATTTTTTAACAATCTAAATCTGAAAATCATGTTTGGCAATTTATTAGGCGATTTTGAAAAAAAACAAAAGGAAATGATGGAACAAGCGGAAGCGATAACCGTCACAACTGAAAATCAAGGTGTGAAAGTGACTGTGAATGGAAAAAAAGAAATTGTCAATATTTCGGTTGACCCCTCAGTATTAAGCGATAAAGAGCAACTTGAAGACCTTTTAGTCGTTACTATCAATCGCGCCCTTGAAGAAGTGGGCGAACAAGCCGCTGAACAGGCGCAGAGTTTGATGCAAAATATGCTACCTCCGGGTTTGAGCGATTTATTTAAAGGCGGCGGACTTTGAGGTTAATTTTTAAAAAATAAAAATATTTGAATTGACCTTTTCGTTTAAAGCAGATAATTTATTCTATACATGAAATTTTTAAACATAATCCTTTGTCTTTCAATCACTTATACATTAGCTGCTCAAAAAGTGAGCATCAATGAAGGCTTGGTGGCTCATTTTAATTTTGATAGTTATCCAATCGTCGATAAAAGTGGCAATGGCAATAAAGCATATTTGGAGGGTGATAGTACTTTAGCATGCGGTGTAGAAGGCAATGCTTTGCGTTTTGATGGCATCTCAACAGGAGTTATTTTCGTTGGGCCAGCCATTTTTGATAATTTCAAAAAAGCAGATTTTAGCTTTAGTTTTTATATCAAACCGTCTAACCAAAGTGGCGCTGCGGTTACTTATGATTTATTTTCTAAGCGTTCTAAATGCAATACTGACAGCATTTTTGCCATCCGATATACTCCTGGAACTAACCAAATCAGTGTTGAATTAAGCGAAAATACGCGTACTCGCCATGTTATTTCTCAAAGACTTGATTTTGCTCGTTGTTGGCAACATATCGTTGTTACAAGAGCGTTGAATAAGTTGTCGCTGTATGTGAATGGGAGATTGGTTCAAACAAGTTTTTCTACCAAACGGGTGGATATAGATAATAATACGCCTTTAAAAATGTCGAAAAGCCCGTGTATTGGCACTACTGACCGTAAGTTTTTAGGTTATATTGATGAATTGCGTATTTACGAACGAGCGATTAATGACGCGGAAGTAGCTGCGCTATACTCTGCGCCAGATAGAATTGCTAATCGCGATACCATTGTTTTTTTAGGCAGTAGCGTCCAAATAAATACTACACACACTTGCGCTACTGATTTTACATGGACGCCAAGACAAGAAGGTATATCTGATGAGAAAGTAGCGAATCCGATTATAACGCCTGTGAGAGGTGGAGAATTGAGCTATATTTTATCTATGAAAGAGTCTCAATGTACAGCTTTGGATACTATAAAAATAAAAGTAATTGACCCCAAAGACCTCGAATGTACTAAGCTTTTTCTTCCGAAAGCCTTTACGCCGAATGCAGATGGGCTTAACGATCAATTTTTTATCTCTAACCCGTATGCGATAGATGAAGTGGTTTCGTTTGAAGTACTTGATGGCTGGGGTGGGCGTATTTTTTATACAACCGATAAATTTGAACGTTGGGATGGTACTTTTAATGGGCAAAAAGTGAACCCTGGTGTATTTCTTTGGAAAGCTAAATTTAAATGTAAGGGCAGTGTGTTAACTGATTTTGGAAGTGTCACCTTATTGAAGTGATGTGTAAAAATGACATGAATGGATGATTAAAATATATCATTTCGCTGATTTTAGGCAAAAAAAAATGGCGACTATCTTGATAATAGCTGCCACTTAACAAATATAGAAGGACACAATTTTTTGCTTAGTTGAGTTGTCTTTAAAAAAAATAAAAGCTAAGTTTTTTAAATAACCGATAGTATTTTTTAATGAATACTATCGGTTATTTTCATTTTGCTAATGAATTAGTGATTTGCTTTTTTCACTTCTTCTTTTTTAGCTTCGCCAGCTTTTTCTATCTTTTCGCCAGCTTTTTTGATTGTCTCACCCACTTTATCCATCATAGCACCAGTTTTAGATTTCATCGTATCAGCAGCAGCACCGGCTTTTGCAGATATTGAATCAGCCACCTCTACCATTGATGCTTTTGCAGTGTCAGCTTGCATGGATACTGCCTTAGCTGCAGAATCAAGAGCGGCTGATGCAGCTGATGCAGGAGTACCTTCTTTTGGTGCTTCTGAACAAGATATAGCACCCAAAGTAAGGGTAACAGCAATTGCAAGAGATTTAAGAGCGTTTTTCATTTTCTATTTTTAAAGAACTTTTTGATACTTTTTTATTTAAAGACCCTATGGAGACTAAGGCTCTTTATCTCGGTCACATTTTTTTG
>JAYTUY010000138.1:0-5675 GCA_043744275.1 Saprospiraceae bacterium | reverse complement strand
TGAAAATATTAGTCTTGGATAATTACGACAGTTTTACCTACAATTTGGTGCAATATATCACCGAATTGACAGGCGATACCCCCTCAGTATTTCGCAACGATCAAATCAGTTTGGATGATGTGGATGCTTATGATGCCATCGTTTTGTCGCCCGGTCCGGGCTTGCCGAATGAGGCGGGCATTATGCCTGAGTTGATAAAACGGTATGCACAGACGAAGCATATATTTGGGGTTTGCTTGGGTCTTCAAGCGATTGGAGAAGCCTTTGGTGGTGAGTTGTACAATCTGCCCAAAGTGTTTCATGGCGTAGCAACGCCGATACAAATCGTTGATAATCAAGAACTTATCTTTAAAAATGTGCCGAAAGAAATATTGGTTGGGCGGTATCATTCATGGGCAGTGAAGTCTGAAAACTTGCCCGATGAATTAAAAATAACGGCAACAGCAGATGCAGGTAAAACCATCATGGCATTGAGTCATAAGACGTATAATGTGCGCGGTGTGCAATTTCACCCCGAAAGCATTATGACAGATTATGGTAAGCAAATATTGAAAAACTTTTTTCAACCCCTCAGTAAAGCGACGAAATCGAGTGCGATTGAGTATGTATTTTAATTACTCAGGCATGGCAGGTTTTTGAAATATGGCATTAACGGTGAGTGAAAAATCAGTGATGACAGAAGCCGCACTACATATATCATCTCCTTTGCAAACGACCATATTTGTCAAATTTTTACCACTATAAACGTGTACTTCTTCGTATTCAGGGAATAAATGCCAAACGACTTGTACACCCGCAGCCCGATAATTTTGCATTTTATGGGTTACTTTATTAATTTGGTCTCTGCTTGAAATAATTTCAGCGATGAATGGAGGTACTTGGTTTTTTCCATGAGCCGTATAAGCCAATTGCTCCTCGGTCATATAAAATATATCAGGGCGGCGGTGGTTTTCAAGGAAAAAAATATCACCTTCGGTCATGAAAGTGCCATTGGTTTTACCTGTTGCACGAAGTTTTTGAAACAATAGCATTAAATTATTTGCTATATAGATTTGTGTGTAGTCCATATTTCGGTTGGTTTTCTCAACGATGCCATTAAGCCACTCATATTTATAATTATCTTCACGGCTGAGGTATTTTTTCTGAAAATCCGCCCATGAGATAGATTTTTGAGTAGCTGAAGGTTTGGTTATTTTCTTTTGAAAAGCTGTTGCGACCATGATTTTTATTTTATTACAAAAATAATCTTTTTTGGCAGTAAAGAATAGGATATTTCACCCCCCTCAGTAAAAAAGCTAAATTTTATAATTTTTAAACTGAAAAAATATGTCAAACAAGAAGAAAAATAAAAAAAAACCAGCCCCAAAACCGTCCACTCAAACGATGTCGCCGAAGCAATATTTCTTAGCAGGGCGACCTCGAACCTTGGAAATTCATGAATGCTTAATCAACGCGGATTGGCAAATGAAGGGCTTGGCAACCATCCTCATTTCGCGAAAACATAAAACGGGCAATATCACTTTCTCCTCATATATAGTGGATATTTTCTGCTTGGGTATGAAGGATGCTAACTCTGCTTTCAACCGTTTTGAAGAAGATTATGATGAATATAGAGATGCCATATTTGGAAATAACATGAATGATGAAATGCCTATTAGCTACGATTTAGCACATAATATCATCTTCGGAGCGATAGAATATGCTAAAAATTTGGGCTTTTCACCCCATAAAGATTGGGAATTTAGCCAATTTATGCTTGAACCTAAATCAAGTTCAACTGTAGAGAAAATAGAAGTGGAATTTGGTAAAGATGGCAAACCATTTTTTATATCGGGTCCTTACGACAAGGTGGATTCAGTCATTAGCAAATTAGAAAAAGCAGTGGGAACTGGTAATTTTACTTTTATTTCAGGTATGCCGAATAGTGGTTTTAATTTTTTAAACTCATCATTTAGTAGCGTGGATGATGATGAGGAGGAGGAAGACGATGATGAGAATGAAACGGAAGATACGGATTTTGAGGAGGTTAAATAAATAATCAAATCAAAAAAACTTCTGAACTTCTTTCAATAAAGTAGGCAATTTATCTTGAATAGCTGCCCACATAATATTGTTATCGATTCTGTTGTACTCATGAATAACAAAATTTCTGAAATCTATTAGAAATCTTGCATCGGATATATTTATAGTGGGTTCTAATTTGAGTAGCTTATTCATTGCTTCTCCAATTATTTTTCATCGAATATTAAGACTTTAGATTGCTCAACGGTTTGATTAAAATAAAAAAAATAACCTTTTTTTATGAAACAAGTTTTATCAAAATTATTCGACCATAAAAAACTCTCTAAGGCGGAAGCTAAAGATATTCTCATCAATATCTCGGCTGGAAAATACAACGATGCTCAGATTGCTGCCTTCATCACCGTCTATCTCATGCGCCCGATTGCGGTGGATGAATTGCAGGGTTTTCGAGAAGCACTGTTGGAGTTGTGCATCCCTGTTGACTTGGAAGGGGTGGATACGATTGATGTTTGCGGAACGGGTGGCGATGGTAAAAATACCTTCAATATCTCGACGCTTTCTGCTTTTGTCCTCGCAGGAGCCGGTTATAAAGTATCGAAACATGGCAACGTGGGCGTGTCTTCCAATAGTGGTTCGTCGGATGTGTTGCAGCATTTGGGCTATACTTTTTCAAATGATGTGGACAAGCTCAAACGCCAGCTCGATAAAGCCAATATCTGCTACCTCCACGCGCCGCTTTTTCACCCTGCTTTGAAAACAGTCGGACCTATTCGCAAGCAATTGGGCGTGAAAACTTTTTTTAATATGCTCGGTCCTTTAGTCAATCCCGTGCAACCGAAGTATCAATTGACGGGCGTTTTTAGTTTGGAATTAGCGCGGCTCTATCAGTATCTTTTTCAACAAACACCTGATAAAAAATATGCTATTATCCATGCCCTCGATGGCTATGATGAAGTGAGTTTGACAGGTGATTTTAAGTTAAAAATGAATAGCAAAGAGGTGGTTGTTTCTCCACAAAGTATTGGTTATCAATCACTTATGCCTGAAAGCTTGTTCGGCGGCGATACGGTTGAAGAAGCTGGCGTAATTTTCATGAATATACTGAGGGGGTCGGGTACGGCTGCTCAAAACGATGCGGTAGCAGTGAATGCTGGCGTGGCGATTCATTGCATCAAGCCTGAGATTTCGTTGGTGGATTGTATTGCGGAAGCGGATGAGGCGTTGAGGAGTGGGAAGGCTTTGAAGAGTTTTGAGAAGTTGATTTCGTTGAACTAAAAAAAATAAACAAACTTTAATGTCCAGAAAAAAAGTAGAAACTCAAATAAAACGACCTCCTGTTCTTTTTAAGGAAACACAAGCAGTAATTAAGAAATTTAGCAAACACTTCGATGGCGATTTTATCACCTATTGGGTATCAGATACAAGCCGTATAATACATGACGATGTTGTTGTTTTTTATGAAATGATGAAACAACGAAAGCATAAAAAAACGCTGTATTTGTTCATTAAAAGTGAAGGCGGAAATGGACAAGCTTCTTTACGGATAATTAATTTACTGCGCGATTATTATGAGGAAATTATTGCTCTGGTACCTTTAGATTGTGCTTCGGCTGCCACAATGTTGGTTTTAGGTGCGAATAAAATTATTATGGGTTCACCTGCTTATCTTTCAGCAGTAGATACCTCTATCACACACGAGCTTTCGCCAGTCGATAAAGACAATGACCTTGTAAGCGTGAGCCAAGTTGAGTTGAGCAGGGTTTTGAAACTTTGGGAAGATAAAAAAGATGAAAATAAGGATAATCCATATAATAAACTCTACGACCACATCCATCCACTTGTGTTTGGAGCAGTTGATAGGGCAAGTTCTCTTTCTATTAAATTGACATCTGAAATTTTATCTTATCATATGGATGATACTGCAAAAGTTGAAACTATCAGCAGTCATTTGAATGCATCTTACCCTTCGCATGGCTATCCAATTACATTTAAAGAGGCTCAAAAAATTGGTTTAAATGTAGAGAAAATGAGTGCTGAAATCAATGATTTACTTTTAGATTTGAATATGATTTATTCTGAAATGGCTCAATTGGCGTTAACAGATTTTGACGAATTTAATTATCATGATAATGAAATATTGAAAATCATTGAGGTAAATGGATTACAAGCGTTTTACCAAAAAGATAAGGACATGCATTATCGAAAAGAGGAACGTCGTTGGGTGCCAATGAATGATTCAAGTTCATGGCGTAAGTTGAATGAAAGTACTAAAGGAGGATATGAAGAGACGAAGTTTTATATCAACTAATTTCACAAACGATTGATAATGAACATTTTAGATAAAATAGTAGAAAGAAAAAAGCAAGAGATTGTAGAGCGGAAGCTATCACACCCCCTCAGTATTTTGACTCAAATGCCAGCTTTTAAAGAAGCCACTTTTAGTTTAAAAAAGGCTTTGAAACGAGAAGGTTCAACGGGTATTATTGCCGAACACAAGCGGAAATCGCCGTCATTGGGTTGGATTCGGGAGCATTCCGACGTGCGCGAGGTCGTCACGGGTTATGCACAAGCGGGCGCGGCAGCATTGTCGGTTTTGACAGATACAGACTTCTTCGGTGGCTCTTTTGCGGATTTGACAGCAGCCCGAAAAGCCGTTGAAATACCCATTTTGAGAAAAGATTTCATGATTGATGAATACCAAATTTTTGAAGCTAAAGCCTATGGCGCAGATGTAATTTTACTCATTGCTGAATGTTTAACTGCAAAAGAAGTAAAAAACTTAGCAGAATGCGCTAAAAATGTGGGTTTAGAAGTGCTTCTCGAAATGCACGATGCTGAGGGTTTGGACAAAATATGCGATGCTGTCACTTGCGTAGGCATCAACAATCGCAACCTCAAAACCTTTGAAGTGAGCCTCCAAACGAGCATGGATTTGAGCAAAATGATTCCTGATAAATTTGTAAAAGTTGCCGAAAGTGGTATTTCAAACCCTCAAACGCTGCCATTACTGAGGGGGTACGGCTTTGAAGGCTTTTTGATTGGCGAGGCGTTTATGAAAATGGAAAATCCAGGGGAGGCAATAGCGGATTTCGTAGGACGAATATAAATTTTTTCCCAATTACGGGTGTTTTGTACCACGAATTTTACGAATTGACGAATATTTGCTAATTTAGGTGTGTGAGACCACGAATTTTACGAATTGACGAATATTTGCTAATCTAAGTGTTGCTTATTAGATGTTGACATCTAAATTAGCAAATATTCGTCAATTCGTAAAATTCGTGGTACAAAACATATAATTTGGCAAAATTCGATTATTAACATTTAAAAAACATACACATTATGAGCGAAATTATTTACAAACAGGAATCCTATGACATTATCGGAGTTTGCATGGAAGTTCACAATAATTTGGGAATGGGCTTCGATGAAATTATCTACAAAGATGCCATTGAAATTGAGTTTAAGAGGTTGAATATTCCCTACATCAGAGAAAAAGAATACAATGTTATTTACAAAGACATTCCATTGAACAGAAAATTCTTCGTTGATTTTTATGTTTACGATAAAATCAATTTAGAAATAATTCATTACCGTACACTTTTATTTAGAAGAAATCAAGTTGAGTTCATTGACAAATTGAGATAAATGAT